>JBEBGB010000053.1:0-16577 GCA_040081675.1 Vicinamibacterales bacterium | reverse complement strand
CATGAAGGCTCGCACTGCGCTCATCGCAGTTGCCCTCATCGTGCTCATGGCCGGTGTTGGCCTGGCCCAGCGTGGCCGCGGAGGACGCGGGCAACGCGGAGGGGGTCTCTACAGCGGGCGTCCATCACGATACGCCACCGCAGACGACTTCAAAGGCGGCTTCCAATTCTGCCGCGTCGTGTTCCCACAAGGCAACGGCGACGGTGCTGGCTGGGGCGTCGACTGGCCCAGGGCCGACATCAACTTGTCGATCCGGCTCGCCGAGCTGACGCGAACGCCGGTCACGATGGACGAGACGAACGAGCCGGAAACGCTGCTCATCAACTTGAAAATGCCCGAGCTGTTTCGATGTCCGTTCATCATGATGACCGAGCCGGGCGCGGCCTATCTGGACGACGTCGACGCGAAGAACCTGCGCGAGTATCTCCTGAAGGGCGGCTTCCTCTGGGCTGATGATTTCTGGGGCGACGATGCGTGGGACTACTGGGAAAACATGCTGCGCAAGGCACTGCCCTCTGGCGCGTATCCCATCGTCGACGTCCCTCGAGACCATGCGGTTTTTCATCAAGTGCTCAACGCGCAGGAGGTGCCTCAGATTCCAGGGATTGGCTACTGGGACGGTGCCGATCGCACCTGGGAACGTCGCGGAACAGAGGGCGTCCACTTTCGAGCGATCAACGATTCGCACGGCCGCATCATGGTGCTGATGACGTTCAACACCGACTTCGGCGATGCCTACGAGCGTGAAACCGAGAACCCGCTCTACTTCCAGAAGTTCTCGGTGCCCGGTTACGCGTTCGGCATCAACACCATCATCTACTCGCTGACCCACTGAAGCCACACCGCCGATCCTCGAGGGCGTCGGTTGAGCACGATATCTCAGCCAGGTGGCGAGCTCTGCAAATTTCGGCCGTCCCTGGCGAGCCTCCGCTATCTTCGCCCGAGAGTTGCGAGGTAACGAGCGACTCCGGCAAGCGTTGGCATCTGTACATCGACAACGCTGACGCCGGCCTGAACGGTGGCGGCGCAGACGGCAGGTAAATCGGGAACGTCCAGACACGGTGTCGTTCGATCGAAGCCGGAGGTGTGGACCCCGTGCAACACCGACGCGTAGATCGGCAGCGGCACAACACCGGCCCGCTCACACGTCACCTGGAACCGCGCGAGCGTCACCTCTTCCTGCGGCTCATCGCGCGTGACCGTGCAACCGATCTCGCCCCATCGACGGGTGATCGCGATCTTCAGGTCGGCGATAGGCGGGGAGCTTATCGGTTCGTACTCGCGAAATCCGGAGAACGACACATTCGCCAGCGAGACCGGATCGACGGGCACGCGCCCGTCGGCCAAGGGCGCAAATGCGAGTGAACCGGCCAGCATCCACGCCGCACATGCGCCCAGCGCGAGCAGGCGTTTGTCGTGCGGCAGCGCCTGGTCCGCGAGCACCACGGTCACGGCAATCAACCCGGGCGTAAGAACAGCAAGCAATCGCCAGGGAAACTGAATGTAGGCGGCGCCAGGCATGTACCTATAGAAGCTGTCTGTCCACGTGGTCTGCAGCGCCAGGCACAACGCGGTTGGAATCGCCACCGCCACAAGCATCGTCGCGAAGCTGGACATGTCGTGGCGACGCTTCAACGCCGCTGCCACTGCGACGACAAGCAACGCCAGCATCGGCACATCGATTTGCGTCGTGTAGCCGGCTTCGGTGTGACCAGGCGTCCAGTAGGTATCCCAGAAATACGTGCTGATCGGTCGGAACTGAAACCACGGAGCAAAGGGCTCCGAGATGATGCGGGACGCGTCGTAGCCGCGCTGAAGCAGCCACAACAGCGCCAGGTGCGGAAGCACCAAGACCAAAAAGACTGTGAGCGCAGGCCACGAGGTTCGTGGGTCGAGGATTGTCCAAGACGCACTTCGGCACAACGCAAGCACCACGAACGTGATGGCGAGCAGCATCCCGACGTAGAACGCCAGCACCGAATGCGCGTGCCACATCAGGGCGAGGGACACGCCCAGTCCAACGGTCATGCGCCGACTGGTGAGCGCACGCAGGAAATAGAGGAGCACCCACGGCACGAGCATGGCTCCGGTGAGTTCGGCGACCGCTCCGCGAACCAGCCAGTTCGTCACTGTATAGTTCGCCGCGATGAGGCTGATGCCAGCGACGCTCGCCCCAAGCTCGTTCGCGCCCATCTGACGAGTCAACCGGAACATCCCCCAGGCACCTGCGGTCAGGGCAAGGACGATGGCAACGGCGTCTGCAGCCTTGAGTGAGCCGAACGCGAGCGCCAAAGGTGCAGCAACCAGATAGAACAGACGGTGATAGAACAGCGGCAGCGGCGAACCGAATCCGGTGTTGTCGGTGCTCGACCAGATAGGCAAGAGGTCGCCGCCGGCCCAGTGACTCGTGTAGATCTGCGTGCGCTGCGCGATGCCCCAGGTCTCGTGGTTCATCGGCCAACCCGGGCCGTTCCACACCGGCGCAAGCGTCATGACCGCCGTCGCAGCAAAGGCGAGCAGGATTGCAACGGCAACGCGATTGGACGAGGCGCGCTCGGACGTGGACAACGGGCGTGCGGGCGTGGCCAAGGGTGTCAGCATTCAATCAAATAACGAACCCTTGCGCTACACTCTCGCCCATGCGGACATTGATGCGTGGTTCCATTGTGGCCCTCCTGCTTGCGACGTGCGCGGCGTCGACCATCGCTGGCCAGGCTCGGCCCGCCGACGAGGCGATTGTCCCGTTCAAAATCAACGTGCCCGACGCGGTCCTGCGCGATCTGAAGGAACGCCTTGCGCGCACGCGCTTCCCCGATCAACTGCAGAACGTCGGCTGGGACTACGGCACTGATCCGGCCTATCTCAAGCCACTGGTCGAGTACTGGCGAGACAAGTTCGACTGGCGGGCTCAGGAACGAAAGCTGAACGAATTCGACCAATTCACCACCACGATCGACGGCCTGAAGATCCACTTCATCCACCAGAAATCGACGGTGCCAAACGCCATGCCGCTCGCGCTGACGCACGGGTGGCCCGGGTCGATCTACGAGTTCCACAACGTCATCGGGCCGCTCACCGATCCCGTCAAATACGGTGGCCGCGCCGAGGATGCCTTTAGCGTCGTCGCCATTTCGCTGCCCGGGTTTGGCTTCTCGGAGCGGCCGAAGGACCGTGGCTACAGCCCGGAGAAGATGGCGGGCATCATCGCGAAGCTGATGGCGCGACTCGGCTACACGAGGTACGGCGTTCAGGGCGGCGATTGGGGCGGCATCATCGGCCGCATCATTGCCCTCAATGACGCGACGCACGTGGCAGGCCTGCACCTGAACTTCTGCACGACGCCGGCGCCGGCCGGCGTTGCCAACCCACTCGAAGGAGTGCCCGAGGCAGAAGTGACGTTGATGAACGAGACCAACAAGCGCATGGAGAACGAGCGCGCCTATCAGCAGATTCAGGGCACGAAGCCCCAAACGCTCGGCGTCGGCCTGACCGACTCACCTGCTGGCCTGGCCTCATGGATTGTGGAGAAATTCCACGCGTGGTGCGATTGCGGCGACAACATCGAGAGCAGGTTCTCGAAGGACGACCTGCTCACGAATATCACGATCTACTGGGCCACGGAGACAGCAGCCTCGTCGACTCGCATTTACTACGAGAGTCGAGTTGCGCCTCCCGTGCAGGGCCGCGTGACAGTGCCCACGGCCTGCGCCCTGTTTCCAAAGGAGATCACGACGCCACCTCGCAAATGGGTCGAAGCGCGATACAACCTGGTGCGATGGACGCCCATGCCTCGTGGCGGTCACTTTGCGGCGCTGGAACAGCCTGACCTGCTCGTTGGCGACGTCCGCGAGTTTTTCAGAACTTTGCGACGTTAACGTCGGAACGACAAAGCTCTACCACGGAGGTCACGGAGTTCCACACAGAGGTCACGGTTCTTTCTCTGGAAGAGCCGTGCGATCCGTTCGTCGTCCGTGTGCGGCCGACATCACACGGCGAAATCGATGAACCCTCGATCCACGTTCACCGAGACGAGTTGAACCGACACCCGATCGCCCACGTCGAGTCCGGCTTCACCGCGAACGACGCGGCCTTCGATGTGAGGAGCCATCGTCCTCACGTAGGTCCCCTTCGGAGACGCGCCAGTGACCACGGCATCGAAGCGCTGACCGATCTTGGTGTCGACGAGCATGGCCGCCGCCGACTTCCGCACCTGTCGTTCGACGCGGTTGGCGTCGTCTTCACGTCGTGTGCACAGTTGCGCCAGCGTCGTCAGCGCCTCCAGCGAGTACGGTCCGGGCTGGGCGCGCAGCACCGCCTTGATCTGCCGCTGCGTCAACAGATCGGGATACCGTCGATTGGGTGCTGTGGAATGCGTGTAGTCCTTCACGGCCAGCGCGAAGTGACCGGGCGCGTCCGTTGTCGGTGTGTCCACGACGTACTCGCCGGCGCCTATGAGACGGATGATGGTGTGCGACAACTCCGCGAAGGCGTCCGGTTGTGCGGCCTTGCGCGCGGCCAGAAACTGCGAGAGCGCCAGCGCGTCTGGCGTCGCAGGCAGCCTGGTGCCCAGGCCCGACGCGATCTCGACGATCCTGTCCCACCGCTCCGGCGCCTGGACGACGCGCCTGAGCGACAGTGAACCGTGGCGGTCGAGAAAGCGCGCCACGACACCGTTCGAGGCCACCATCAAGTTCTCGATGAGCGACTTCGCACGGTTCGGCAGTTCAGGTTCGAGCGAGCGCAACCGATCGCCGTCGAACCGAACACGAGTCTCGGACAACTCGAAGTCGAGCGCGCCGAGCTCGTGCCGCCGCCGGCCGAGCAGCTGTGTGACCTGGTCCTGCATTTCGAGTTGCTCGCGGATGCCCGGCTTGGTCGCATCTGGCGGCAACGGACCTCGTCCCGAGAGAAACCCGTCGATGTCGTCGTACACGAGGTGCGCCTGATTCCTCACCTGTGCGGCATACACGTCCTCGGTCTCGAGCGAGCCGTCGGGCAGGACGATGTATTCGATGATGAGCGCGAGCCGGTCTGAATCGGCGTTGAGCGACGTCAAATCGGTCGACAGGCGGAGCGGCAGCATCGGAAAGACCCGCGCCGGCGTGTACACCGATGTCGTGTTGATGCTCGCATGCCGATCGATGGGCGAGTCCTTGCCGACTGCGGTTTCCACGTCGGCGATAGCGACCAGCACGCGCACGCGTCCGCCAGTCAAACGCTCGGACGCGGACAACTGATCGAGATCGCGCGAGTCGTCGTTGTCGATCGAGCACCACGGCAGTTTGCGCAGATCCCGCGTCGATTCGTTCGAATGCTCGGCTGGATTCCGAAGAGCGGCTGCCTGCGCAAGAGCCTCCGCTGGAAAGTCGGGCTCGAGACCACGCTCGCGCATGGCGGTTGCGGCGATGGCAGCCAGTCGGTCGTGTTGAGAGGACGGTGTCGGCACGTCGTCAGTCTAGTCCGGAGCTCAGGGTCCCGCACTCGGGCTAAGCACCAGGCGGAGGAGCTGCGGCTACCATTGACAGGTGCCAGTGCAGGTCAGAGCCATCGGAGACCAGAATCTGACGAGTGGGAGCCAGTGTCCGGGCTAACCAGTGACCGATAGCGAGCTGGGACCCATCGCGAGTCCGACGCTCGCCAGGACGGTCGTCGCCGACCGCGGCGACGCCGGACGCCGTGTCGATCTCGTCCTTCGACGACACTTGACCGACATCAGCAAGGCCACACGCACGCGAGTGCAGTCGTGGATCGAAGGCGGTCGCGTCACTATCAACGGTCGCCTCGTGCAGCGCGTTTCGTCGCGCACCGCGGTGGGCGACGAGATCACCATCCACTTCCCGGGCGATGTCCGCTCTGCGCCGGCGTTACCCGAACAGGGTCCGCTCGATTGTCTGTACGAAGACGATGCGCTACTGGTCGTGAACAAGCCGGCAGGTATCGTCTCGCATCCGACGTTCAGACACCCTACGGGTTCTCTCCTCAACAGGCTGCTCTGGCACGCGCGCACGTGGCCTTCGGACCAACGTCCGTCGCTCGTGGGTCGACTGGACAAGCTCACGTCCGGAGCGGTGGTGGTCGCGAAGACATCCAGGGCACACGCGCGCCTGCAACGCATCCTCGCCTCGTCTCGGAGTGTGAAGTCGTACCTGGCCGTGGTCTACGGACCGATGGCGAAGGAGCACGGTGAGATCAGTCTTCGACTTCGACGTGACGCCGGCGATCGCCGACGGGTCGTCGCCACTTCGGATGATGGCCTGACGAGCCTCACGCGCTTCGAGCGCCTTGCACACGCAGATGCGGAGGGCTGCGCTGTTGCTCTGGTGCGATGTCAACTCGCGACTGGGCGCATGCACCAGATTCGGGTTCACCTGACCGCCAGCGGCTGGCCCCTGATCGGGGATCCGAAATACGGCGAGCCTCGCTGGGAGACGGCGCGGGCCGGACGGGTTCGCGACGCGCTGCAGGCGTTCGACAGACAAGCGCTGCACGCGTGGAGAGTATCGTTCTCACATCCGTTCACCGGCGACAACATCGAGGTGACGGCGCCTGTTCCCGCCGACATGGGTCTGCTGCTGGAGGTGTGCGAACTACCGTTGCCGTTACTCGCGAAAGGTTTCGGCGGCGCCTGACTCGGTAAACTCGATGCGCTGGCCGCCCGCCGTTCCGCTCACGTGATAGGTCGCACGCATTTGGAGGAAATCTGGACCCGCGGCAAGGGCTCCACCGCGCGTCACCTCCGCGCTCTCCACGTCGAGTTCCATACGAAGGTCGAGCGCCCGCGAACGACCGGTGATGACAATTCGCGTGGGACGATGGGTAGCGGGATCGTCGGTCTCCTCAATCGACACGCGCGTCGCGTAGCCCACCGGACCATCCGGCCCAAGGGCGACGAGAAATCCGGGCAACTGACTCGGGTCAGCGGCGTCCGGCGGTGGAATGACGCGGCCGTATACGTAGGACAGCCCTTCGTGCTGCACCTGCCCCCACCGCCATGAGACGCCCTTCCAGAACCCCCAGTTGTGGTCGTGATAGCCGGTGCCAGACAGCTCGATATCGTGGCCACTCGCGACAATCGCTCCCGACAGACGCCCGGACATGACCGGCACTGTGTAGCCAGACACCCATCCGCCGGCACCACGCATCTCGATGGGCGTGAGGGATCGACCGGCGACGGCTTCGATCTCCAGCGTCCCGTGAGCGCGGTCGTTCCCAGTCGCTCCGGTGCGCGGCAAGTCAAACGCAATGCGGTACCGCATCCCGTCAAGCCGAACGCTGGCGCCGCCAATCGTGAGATCGGGCGCCGCACGCACGATCTCGGCTTCGTCGACTGTCTCCGACGCCGAGTAGCTCACGACGCCGTTTCCTCGATCGAGCTGCAGGCGCACACCAGCCACGCGCTTCCCGGCCTCCAGCCTCGGGCCAACCAGGAACGTCATGTAGAACTGCACGTCGCCGGACCGGCCCTTGAAATACAGCCACTCCGCCCACGAACTGGCTCGTGCCGGAACGTCTGGCACGGCACGGAACCGGTCCATGGCCCTGAGCACGGCGGACGGATCGGGACTGGCCCAGGCCACGTCGCGCGGCGTATCGGTCCATGCAGAAATGCTGGCCGTTTCAGGAGCGGCCAACGCGCGTTCGAGGCTCGGGATGCCCCCGTGTGCGACGACAGGAATTGCCGCGCGGCTCTTCGACATGAAGAACAGCTCGGCGCGTCGCCGAGGAGAGGCCGCCACAACCGCAGCGTCCCCTTTCATACGCGAGAGCACGAAACGGGCAGAGGTCAGCGCACCAGTCGCGCCCGTCACGATCAAGTCACCGCCGCCAACGAGCGCCGGCGCGCGCGCCTGGTCGAGCACGACTTCCCCAACGCCGAGCAGCGTCGCCATGACCGACACGCCCAACCCGAAGCCGGCGCCCAGCACAACGGTGCGCACCGGATGCGCCCGCAACGACTTCCACGCCATCGTCAGGACCACGGCTAGATGTCCTCGCTTTCGATCTGACCGTCGCGCATGCTGAGGCGTCGCCCTGCACGTTCCGCCAGAGTTGCGTCATGCGTGACGACCACCACCGTAGTCCCGTCGCTATTCACCCGGTCGAGGAGTTCAGCGATGTGCTCGCCATTCGAGCGGTCGAGTTCACCGGTGGGTTCGTCGCCCAGCAGGAGTCGTGGACGGTTCGCCAATGCACGCGCAATCGCCACGCGCTGCGCCTCGCCGCCCGACAGCTGGGAGGGCCGATGCGATGCGCGATGAGCGAGGCCAACGTACTCGAGGAGCTCAGCGGTCCGCCGGCGACGCTCGACTTTCGGGACGCCCGCTTCCGCCTGTGGAACGTCGACGTTCTCGGCCGCCGTCAACATCGGCAGCAGGAAGAATCGCTGAAAGACAAAGCCGATGCTGCGCAGTCTCAGGTCACTGCGCGCGGCGTCTGGCAGCGATCCGACATCGCGACCATCGAACACCAATGCGCCAGACGACGCCGTATCCACGCAACCGAGGATGTGGAGCAGCGTCGATTTGCCGCAGCCCGATGGTCCACGAATGGTGAGGTACTCACCCTGCGCAATCTGTAACGAGACATCGCGTAGAGCGTGCACGGGTCCCCCGCCCATGGGAAACACCTTGGTCAGGTTCCGCGCGGCGACAAGCGGGGTGGCGTTCATCCCACCACCTCGTTGCGAAGCGTCGTCGCAATCGGCAGCCGAGCCACCAGCCACATCGGATATGCGGACGCCAATAGTGCCGTCGTCACGAGCAGAGCGGCGTGCCACAACAGCGCGCGCGGCTCGAACACGAAGAAATGCATCGCGGCGGGAATGCCCGGCATGGACTTGAGGATGCGATCGAGCCAGATGGATAGTGCCGTGCCAAGCGGAAGGGCCAGCGCTCCTCCGGCCGTGATGAGCATGGCTCCCTGAGCCAGTACGTCCGCCGCGGCGCGAGCGCGCGAAAAACCCAACGCACGGAGCGCCGCAATCTCGCCAAGGCGCTGATTCACCGAGACCGTCAAGAGCACCGTGATCAGCAGAAACCCGAACACCAGCGTGATGGTCGAGAGCACCGCCGAGATCTGTCTGAAGTAGGTGAAGTTCTGCGCTTGCATGCGTGCGACGATCTGCTCGTTGGTCACCGCGAAGACGTCTGGACGCGCCGCTCGAATGGCGCCAACCGCTTCGGCCGCGCCCCCGCTCGACGCCACCATCAACATGTCGGCCTGATCGCCGTCGCCACAGGCGTCGCGCAGCGTGCCAAACGAAACGGCGGCGGTTCCCTGCCGCTCGCTGTCGAACGGAAACTGCGCCACACCAACGAGCCTGAAGGGCCTCGCGACGGGTGACGCGCGGTTCGCATCACACTCGACCCGTATCGAGACCTGAGCTCCGAGTGTCACGGCAAGGTCGCTCATGAGCAACTCGTTGACGATGACCTCGGGCGGCGTCGCGTTGAGGGCCACGTCTCGTCCAGACACGAGCGTCCAAGGCCGGCGCGGACCGGGATCCATGCCGGTCATGGTCACAGAGCGTTCCTTCCCGCCTCCCAGCAAGACCACGCCACCAGCGGTCCGCATGGCTACGGCTTCTGCCACCGATGGCAACCCTGCCACCGCGATCGCCAGGGCGTTGCTATCGTTCAATCGGACTCCGCCTGGCAGCGGCGAGTCGGTGGCCGTCACCCGGACATCGAAGCCGATCCCGTCGAGCAAGTCGCGAAACGACACCACCAGTCCTCGGGACAGCAGCAGCATGTCGAACAAGAGCGCGCCAACGGCTGCAATGCCGAAGATGCCGAGCACAGTTCGACCTGGCTGTCGAACAAGGCTCCGTGCCGCAAAGCCTATCGCCCTCATCGACGTGTCAGCGACAACGCCTCGCTCCTCAGCAGCGACCACGACGAGGCGAAGATGGCGGCAATACCAAGCGGCACCGACACGCCGATGGACCGCAGAGCCACGCCAGGCGTGATTCTCACGAACACAAGGGCGGTGTCGTAGCGCCACTGGAAGAATCTGTTGATGCCGCCTTCCATGAGCGTCGAGAGGATGATGCCGAAGACCGCCCCGGCCAGGGCTATCACCACGCCCTCTGCGAGAACATGTTGAAGAATGCGCGAGCGACGAAATCCGATCAGGCGCAGGATCGCAACCGTCGAGCGTCGTTCTTCGACCAGCATGAGCATCAGCGCCAGCAGGAACACGCTGCTCGCGACGACGGTCACGACGGCGATGGCCAGGTGAAAGCGTTCGAGGACGACAAAGGGAGCCGCCCTCCGGCTGTCGTTGCCGATCGGCGCGACGAACGTACCGGGAAGAGCGGTCGTCAGGCGACCGGCCGTGTCTTCAGGTCTGGTCGACTCCGCGAGCCGGACGTTGACAGCGTCCACCGTCTCAGCGTCCAAGGGGTTGGCGGGATCCGCCGTCAGATCGAGCACGTCGGGCAAATGCATCTGCACCTCGAGACGCGCGGCACCAAGACGCATGGGATCGGGCGTGGGCTCGTACTGCCCCACGACCCGAAACGCGTGCGGGTTTCCACCTTTCGAATCGGTTGCGAGCGTGACGCGATCGCCCAGGCGCAGTCCCTCCGTCTCCATCAACTGGCGGGAGACAAGGATGTCGGGAACGGTCGCCGATGGTTCGTCTGCAGGCGTGGCCGAGGCGAGGGCGACAACCGCCGCGCCGAGGAGCGCGACGGTCAAGGGCCGACGAATATTCATGCAGATCCTTGGAGCGGTTTTCAGGCAACGCACTGCACGCTCTGCCGCTTGGTGAAGCGCGCTAGACCCACTGTGGAGGAGGGGTGATCTCGTCATCGGGATGCGGACCTGGGTCAGCCCGTCCACTTCCGGCAAATCGGCTGATCGCACGGACCACCATGTCGTGATCGCACGCGATCTGGCATGACAATCGGACGCCTGTGAGCCCCTTCGCTGCCAAGCGGTCGCGCTCGGCGGCAGAGTGCCGGGTCGGCTCGCCCTCGATGAACTCGACGCGACAGGTCGTGCAGCGGGCATTGCCGCCGCAGGCGTGCAGCACGTCGACGCCCGCATCCTCCTCGATGGCAAGCACCAGGCGCTTGCCGAGCGGCACATCGACAGTTTGAAATCCTTCTACGGTCAGTTTTGGCATAAGCATCAATTGTAGCGGCGATGCTCGGTCAGGCGTGTGTTAGGCTCCCGACGTGTCGACACCACGTGATGCCGAATCAGTCTCCGCGCTCGTCGAGAACTACTCTCGCCTGCTGTCGTTCGCGGCCCATGAACTGCGCACGCCGGCGTCGGTCGTCGGCGGCTATCTGCGTATGCTGCAGAAGGACAACGACCCGGCGTTGTCCGATCGACACCGAACGCTGGTGGATCACGCAGCTCGGTCATGCACGCGTCTGGTCGAGCTCCTTGCCGAACTCAGCGAAGTAGGCAAGCTCGATAACAACACGGCAGCCGTGCACACCGAGTCCTTCGATCTGTTCGCCGATCTGGACGCGGTCGCGGCCGGTGTCGTCGAGGGTCGAGACCGAAACGTGACGCTCGAACTGAGCGGGCTGTCGTCGGGCGCGCTCCTCACTGGCGATCGCCACCGGCTCACGACGGCTTTCGGTGCGCTCTTCAGGACGCTGCTCAGAGAACAAGGGTTGCCTGTGGTGGTGCACGCGCATCGCCAGCTCGTGCGCTCGGGAAGCACGACTGCGGCGGTGCTGGTCATTGCCCCTGCCGCAGACGTGCAGCGCGCGCTGGCACGGCCTCAGGGACCATTCGACGAGCGACGGGGCGGCATGGGGTTGAGCTTGCCGATCGCGAGGCGCGTCATTGAACGAGCCGGAGGCCGACTCTGGGCGCCGCTGTCGGAGAGCGAAGAGGACCGCGGCATGCGAGGCGCCGCCATCGTGTCGATCCCGCTGGACTGACAACGAAGTCGGGCGGTACTCGGTGGGTGGTTTACGGCTGCCCAGCCGAATTGGATGTGTCTCGAAGAAGAAAGCCTCCGGTCTTGTTTGCCTATCCTTTGATGTGGCAGGATGCAGGGCACACCCGCGTTGACTGCCATAGCTGACCCGATCGATCAGGATCTTTTGCGCCAGATCGTGCTCCGCGACGAGCACGCTCTTGCGGCGTTCTACGATCGTCACAGCCGGCTGGTCTACAGCGTCGCACTGCGAGTCCTGCGGACATCATCTGAAGCGGAAGAGGTACTGCAGGAAGCCTTCGTGCGCGTGTGGTCGAGAGCGGATACCTACGAGCCGCGGCTTGGCGCACCGGCCGCGTGGCTGACACGGATCGCCCGCAACTGCGCCATCGATCGTCTGCGCGCCAAGAAGGTTCGTCAGTTCGTCGACGCGCCGGCACCCGAGCCTGACACCACGCCAGCGGCGGAACCGTCCACCAACATCACACCCGAGGTCGTGCTGGCACACAACACGAAAGCCTTCGTCGTTCGCGGCGCGCTGAACGCGCTGCCCGCACCACAGCGCACACTCATCGAAGCGGCCTTCTTCGACGGCTACACACACCAGG
This sequence comes from Vicinamibacterales bacterium, assembly GCA_040081675.1. Lineage (GTDB taxonomy): Bacteria > Acidobacteriota > Vicinamibacteria > Vicinamibacterales > CAVVIG01 > CAVVIG01. The sequence continues at coordinate 4,065 of JBEBGB010000053.1, read as the reverse complement.
AACTGTCGGAGCGCTTCGAGATGCCTCTCGGCACCGTTAAAGCCCGCATCCGAACCGGATTGCTTGCTCTGCGCGCCCAACTGGCGCACGCCATATGATGACCGACGACCTTCACACTCTTGTCCTGGCCGACGCGATCGGCGCGCTCGACGATCTCGAGCTCTCAGAGCTGCATGCGCAACTGGCCGCGCTCTCGCCTTCCGATCAGGAAGCGATCGGTCAGCTCTACGACACCGCGCTCGTCGTCGCGGCGTCCGCCGACCTGCATGAACCGCCGCCACACATTCGCGAACGTGTGCTTGCGCAGGCGCGACAGCCCAGGCAATACACGGTTGTATCGGACAGCGCGTGGGCCGATTCTGGCGTGCCAGGCATCGACGCCAAAGTGCTCGCGATCGACCGGGAGCGTGGACTCGTCACGATGTTGCTGCGAGGGACGGTCGGTGCGGTGTACCCGTCGCACAGTCACACAGCGCCAGAGGAGTGCTACGTGGTGCGCGGGTCGATTTCAATCGGCGACCTGGTGCTCCGTCCTGGCGACTTCCACCATGCGGATCCCGATTCAGATCACGACGAGATCGTTGTCCTCGAGTCTGCCGAAGTGCTGCTCGTTGCCGGGATAGCCGACTACCTGCCCAACTAGTGTCCTGTCCTCGTCATGTGTGCAGTGGACGGCGTCCCGCGGCGCCCGGGCTGCAAGGGGCGAAGAGGTAATGATGACACGCTCACGCACGTTCCTTTGTCTCGCGTTGACGGCCGCGCTCATCACCACGGAGTCCGCGTCTATCCGTGCGCAGCGGAGTGCGCCGGAAGGCGAGTGGAGAGCGTACGGCAGCGATCTCCGGGCGACGAAGTACTCCCCGCTCGCACAGATCACCGCCCAGAACTTCAGCACCCTCAAGATCGCATGGCAGTGGACATCTGCCGACGCGTTCCTGAGCCGAACCATTCCCGGCCGCGGCGAAGTCTGGGCCAGTTCCCGCGTCATTTTCGATCAGCTCAACAAGGAAGATCCGAAACGGTGGCGTGAGGGTCAGCCGCCGATGCTCAATAATTTCAAGGCGACGCCGCTGATGGTGCGCGGACGACTCTTCGTGAACACGCCCACCTCGATCGGCGCCGCCATTGACGCGAAGACGGGCGAGACGCTCTGGATCTACAACCCGAAGAGCTACGAGGCGGGTACCACGACGATGAGCGCGCGGTGGAACCAGCGCGGTGTCGCCTACTGGAGCGACGGGAATGACGAGCGTGTCCTGTCGGGCACGGGCGACGGCTACCTGATCGCGGTCGATGCGAAGACCGGCGTTCCGGTGGACAGTTTCGGCGATCACGGTCGCGTCGATCTGATGCAGGGACTCCCGTATGCGGTGCGCGGCTCGCGCGACTGGCTCAACGCCCTCACCTATTCCGTCCAGTCGCCACCCGTCGTCGTCCGCGACGTCGTCGTCACTCCGGCGTCGATCTCGTCGTACAACATCGTGAAGGAGCAAATTCCCGGGTGGACCCGTGGCTGGGATGTTCGAACAGGCAAGCTCAAATGGACGTTCCATACGATTCCGCGTCCCGGCGAGTACGGCAACGAGACATGGGAGGCCGACTCGTGGTCCTACACAGGCAAGGTGAGCGGCTGGTCGATTTTCAGCGCTGACGAGGAGTTGGGCTATCTCTACATGCCGCTGAACACCGCGGCACCGGACTATTACGGAGGCCATCGTCCCGGCGATGGACTCTTTGCAGAGTCGCTGGTGTGTCTCGACGTCGAGACCGGAAGACGGGTATGGCATTACCAGTTCGTGCACCACGGCCTGTGGGACTACGATCTGCCCGCTTCACCCAACCTGCTCGACGTGACGGTGAACGGCCGTCGCGTCAAGGCCGTCGCACAGGTGACGAAGCAGGGATTCCTGTTTACGTTCGATCGCGTGACGGGCCAGCCAATCTGGCCGATAGAAGAGCGACCGGTGCCCTCCTCCGATGTTCCTGGAGAACGCGCCTCGCGGACCCAGCCGTTTCCCACCAAGCCAGCACCGTTCGAGTATCAGGGTGTGAAGGTGGACGACCTGGCCGACTTCACCCCCGAGATCAGGGCGATGGCCGAGGACGCCATCAAGAGGTTCAGAGTCGGGCCTCTGTTCACGCCTCCCTCGCTGGTGGTGGAGGGTGGCAATCGGGGCACGCTGGCGCGTCCGAGCGCCAGCGGAGGTGCGAACTGGTCCGGCGCGGCCGTCGACCCAGAGACCGGCATGCTTTACGTCCCCTCTCGCAACACGATGGCGGTCTTCGGACTTGCCCCGCCTCGTCCGGACCAGAAGAGCAACCTGCGGTACGTCGAGGCCACGCGAGGTGGAGCGTTTCCGACGATGCGGCAGGGATTGCCCCTGTTCAAGCCGCCGTATTCAAGGATGACCGCCATCGACATGAACACGGGTGAACACGTCTGGATGACGCCGCTTGGCGATGGCAACCTGGTCCGCGACCATCCGATGTTGAAGGATCTCAAACTGCCGCCCGTTGGCGGCGACAGCAACTTGAGTGGGCCGCTGCTGACCAAGACGCTGCTCGTGAACGCCCTCACCACCGGAGGGAGCGGAGGCGGGCCGAGACTCGTTGCCTACGACAAAGCCACTGGCAAGGAGGTCGCGTCCGTGGATTTGCCCGGCACGGCGATCGGGACGCCGATGACCTACCTGTTCGACAACAAGCAGTACCTCGCGCTGACGGTGACAGGCGATGCTGTTCCAGCGCTCGTGGCGTTCGCGTTGCCGTAGGACGCGCCGTCGAAAAGACAGCGACGGGTCGGCTTCGTGTTTAGCGGACGCGGCGCCAATCGCGTCCACCAGTCACTTGCCGCTCGAAGCACGCACGTGCCCGGGTCCACGCATCGCCCAGCGCGCCAATCGAGACCGGATGCTGCAGTTCGTCGTCTTGCGGGCACGACGGGCGGGCCGCACTCGACGCGGCTGGAGGATCGGCGAAGTACGCTGCGGCACCCTCCCGCACCCATGCCGGGCGTTCGGGCAGCTCAGCGTCGGCCATCACATGGACGAGCGTGCGGCGCAACGCGCGCTCGAGCATGCCGCGCTCGCGCAACATCCACAGCGGCGCCAGCTGGATCTCCTCGCCGACGAGTGCCCCGAGTAGAAAGGACGGCCGGCCAGTTGCCCGCTCGAACTGTTCCGCAGTCTCATGGAATCGCACTCGCACGCGAGCAGGCGGGACACCGAGTGCCTCGGCCATCGACTGACGCTCGCGTGCCGCCATCGCAGCGAGCGTCGCGCGCTCTCCCGTGTCGGCTGGGGGCACTACCACCACGAGGTCGGTTGGGACGGGCGTCGACGACGAGGTCGGCGACACCGGTCGTGTCGGAGTTTCAGCGGCGCCTGCACGCGGCGAGGCCGATGCGGACGATGTCTCGGGCGCGGGACGAGGCAATGAGAGCGGCGGCTCGACGAGTGGCTCTGGCTGCGGCAGCACCAGCGACGGCTCGACGATGATCGACGGCGGCGTGGCTGGCGCCGGCCGACTGGCAAACGACCCCACCTGTGTGCCCGGGAAGTATCGCCCGAGGATGGCCGACGCAGTCCGCCCATTCTCTGCCAGCTTCATTGCGCCTATGACGCACATCCCGACGCCGTGTCCGTATCCATGTCCGGTGAATCGGGTGACCTGTCGCCTGCGTTGCACGTCGAACAGCGTGCTCTGCAGAGCGTGCACGCCCAGCGTCTGACTCACAATCATGCGCAGATCCTGGCCGCTGATCTCTCTCGGCTCCATCCCCGTCAACTCGACGCGAGCGACGCGCCCCGATTGATCGCGCGACAGCACCTTCAGATCGCGCAGCGTGCCCGTCAAACCGCCAGACACCAGTGCTCGCTGAAGGTCGGTATCGTACAGTTCCGAGGTCCACACCGGAAAGCCTTCGCACGCGTCGTCGGGGTGAATCGAGAGGTAGGGAGGGTCGTCAGCACCGGGCCAGACGTTCGAAGGCTTCTGCGAGCGGCCACCACATGAGGCGCTGTAGTACACCGTCGCCGTCGAGCCCCGATACATCAGGATCTGATC
>JBEBGB010001306.1:0-1091 GCA_040081675.1 Vicinamibacterales bacterium | reverse complement strand
CGTGGTAGTGCCTTTCGTGGTAGTGCCTTTCGTGACGGCGTCAGCCTAGCTGCGCTAGGATCCTGAACGGTGACTCCAGATCCCGGTATCAGCCTCGAGTTGGCGCAGGCGCGCGCCGTGCAGGTCTCCGACCTTCGATATGACGTCCGCTTCGACCTGCCCGCGGACCGCACGTCGCCCATCAATTGCGATGTCACGATCACGTTCCTGTTGTCGGACGCGAGCAGACCTGTGGTCCTCGACTTCGCGCCCAACGCGAGCGGTGGCCTGCTGTCGTGCACGGTCAACGGCACCGCGCTCGTCTGCAGGCTGGTGAACGGACACATGCTCCTGCCGGCGCACGTCCTGTTGCCGGGCGCCAACAGCGCGCACCTCGAATGCGTCACAGGCGACGGCCCGCTGAATCGTCGTGACGATCACCTCTACACGATTTTCGTGCCGGCGCGGGCGCACGAAGCCTTCCCGTGCTTCGATCAGCCGGACCTCAAGGCGCGCTGGACGCTCACGCTGTCGGTTCCGCTCGAGTGGACGGCCGTCGCGAACGCCGAGGTCCTGTCTCGCAAGAATGTTGCGAATGCCGAGGGCGGCACGCGCGCGGTCATCGAGTTCGCCGAGACCGAACCGCTGCCAACCTATCTCTTCGCGTTCGCCGCGGGCCGCTTCATGGAAGACACGGCCATTCGCGACGGTCGCCGCATTCGCATCTATCACTGCGGTGTGGACACGGACCTGTTCACGAAGAATCGCGCCGCCATCCTCGACGGTCACGCCGAGGCGCTGCGCTGGCTCGAGTCCTACACCGAGATTCCCTATCCCTTCAGCAAGTTCGACATCGTGCTGCTGCCCGCGTTCCAGTTCGGTGGCATGGAGCATCCAGGCGCCATCTTCTACAGTGCCGCCGCGCTTCTCCTCGACGCGTCCGCCACGCGCCAGCAGCTGCTCGCCCGCGCGGATGTCATCGCACACGAAACCTCGCACATGTGGTTCGGCGACCTCTGGACCATGACGTGGTTCGACGATGTGTGGATGAAGGAGATGTTCGCGAACTACATGGCCGCGAAGATCGTGAATCCGCGCTTTCCGGATCTCGA
>JBEBGB010001305.1:0-1093 GCA_040081675.1 Vicinamibacterales bacterium | reverse complement strand
ATCCTCGTGGTCGAACAGCACGCGCGCACGATTACGGGACTGGCGGCGACGGTCGGCTCCCTCGACGTCGAACCCGGCGCGTCGAACGTCATTGCCGGAAGAAGCCGGGCAACCCTCGATGTGCGCCATCGCGACGACGGCGTGCGCCGTGACGCAGTGAGGGGGCTCCTGGAGTCGGCTGAGGCGATTGCGGTGCGCCGCGGTGTGCGGTTCACGAGCGCCTCGCGTCTTGATCAGCCTGCAGTTTCGATGGACCAGGCACTGGCTGCACGACTCTGTCGCGCTGTCGAACGCTGTGGCTATCCTGTCCACTCGATGTCGAGCGGTGCTGGCCACGACGCGATGATTGTCGCGGGCTGCATGCCCACGGCGATGCTCTTCGTTCGCAGTCCAGGCGGAGTCAGTCATCATCCCGACGAGTCGGTGCTCGTCGAGGATGTTGCGGCCGCACTGGAGACCGGGTTGGGGTTTCTCGAGGAACTCGCCCGTGGTTGACCTGATTGTGCGCGGCGGAGACATCGTCACGACAGAGGATGTGCGTCGAGCTGACCTGGCGATCGAGGGTGGGGTCATTGCAGCGATTGGCCCCGAGTTGCCAGGTGGTCGAGAAGAGATCGACGCGACTGGTCTCACGATTCTGCCCGGACTTATCGATGCCCATCTCCATTTCAACGAGCCAGGGCGGAGCGGGTGGGAAGGTGCGGCAACCGGAAGCCGCGCGTTGGCTGCGGGCGGCGGCACGCTGTTCTTCGACATGCCGCTGAACTCGACACCGTGCACAATCGGTCCGGTCGACTTCGACAGCAAGCGCGCTGCGCTCGAAGCAGCCTCGATCCTCGACTTCGGAATCTGGGGTGGCTTGGTACCGGGACGCATCGGCGACATGGAAGCCATGGCCGAGCGAGGCGTCGTCGGCTTCAAGGCGTTCATGTGTGACTCGGGCTTGCCCGAGTTTCCTCGCGCCGACGATCTCACGCTTGTCGAAGGCATGCGCGAGGCGGCACGCCTGGGGCTGCCAGTGGCCGTGCACGCAGAGAGCGAGGAGCTGACGCGTGGGCTGACGCGACGAACCGTGGGACGGGCCGCTCGCGAC
>JBEBGB010000429.1:0-4606 GCA_040081675.1 Vicinamibacterales bacterium | reverse complement strand
ACCCAATACGAGCCAGCGTTGCGGTTCGCCATGAGCCACCGCGCCGCTCGTTCGAGCGTCGGGTCCTGTGTGCCGCGATCCGACAGCGCCTTCAGCGCGAGTGCCGTGGCCTCGACGGTTGTGTCGGCGAAGTCCTCGAGCAGAGCGTCGGCCGCAGCCGGCCAGGAACTAAGGTCGCCCTGCGTCTTCGCAGCAGCGACGAGTTCGCGCGCAAGCGTGTCGGCGCGCCCGTCTTTGCGTGCGTCGAGCGTCATGAGCAGGAACGCCTGGCCCGTGCCGGTCATGCGTCCACGCGCGTCCCAGAGTTCAGTGAGCGCCGCGGTGATGTTGAAGTCTCGCGAGCCGGCCCGTGCCAGCACGTAGGCCTCGTACGCTTTCAAATCTGGCAGCGCACGCGGATACTTCGTCCACAGCTCTTCGAGCGCGTGTGCACCGTTCGCGATGCGGCCTTCGTCCACGCTCACGCCGCTATCGCGCGCCTGAATCAATCCGTCCACCGCGTACGCCGTCATGAACGGATGGTTCTGATCGGTCTTCCACCACCCCCATCCGCCATCGTCATGCTGGTAGTCGTAGAGGCGTTTGAGGCCGTCGCCGACCTGTCGGTCGAGAGAGCGAAGGCGTTCGGTGGGTGTCAGCTGCATGTCACCCATCGCGTGCAGCACGACGAGATTCGGCACGAAGCTGGAAAGTGTCTGCTCCGTGCAGCCCCAGGGGAACGACGTGAGGTAGTCGAGCGCGGCGAGCATCGAGCCGGCGAGCGACGGAGCCAGCGACACACGCACGGTACGGCCGGACGGATTTGCCGTCGGCGGAATCGTCAGCTCGATGCTCCGCGGGTCGCCGCCGACCATGGAGCCCGACGTGCCAGCATTTCGCTGCAGGCCGGCCGGATTCACGGGAAGGGTGAGTGCCATGGCGTCGCCTGCCGCGTCACTGGTGGCCGTGCCGGTGATGGTGACCGGGCGAACCGAGTTCGCGGCGAAGTCCCAGTCCGTGCGCTGCTGACCGTTCTGCGCGACCTGTACCGACCGCGGTCCTCTTGGTGCGCCCGCTGTGTCTGACGCGACCAACCCTTCTGCGCTGAGCGAGACGGCGACGTTCTTCTGCTCGGGCAAGTAGTTGTGAACGATGGCGGGAATGGTGACGCGGTCGCCCTCGGTCAGGAACCTTGGTGTGACCACGCGCAGGATCAGATCCTTCGTCGTGGTCGTATGTGTCGTGGCAACGCCGACGTGCGTGGCGGCGGTGACCGCGCGTACGGTGAGTCGCCAGGTTGTCAGCGAATCGGGATAGTCCACTTTCACCCGTGCCGTGCCGGACGCGTCGGTCGTGACAGCGGCTGACCAATAGACCGTGTCCGGGAAGTCCTTGCGCACGCGGGGACGATCGGGTCGGTCCGCCTTGAAGTCGGCGAACGAGAACGGCCGCCGGCGCTGAGTGAGAAGCAGCTGCTCGGTGCCCGAGTAGCCGACGAAGGGATACATGCGCGAAAACGACGTGCTCACTTCGTTGAACTCGCGGCGATAGAAGAAGCGCAGCGGATCGGGCGTGTCGTCTGGCCGGACGCCGTAGAGCGCCTCGTCTACGAGGCCGACGCTGAGCTGTGCCTTCAACGGAGCGCCGGAGCTGTCGGCGACGTGCAGCGTGAAGGTTCCCGGTTCGCCCGGTTTCACAATCGGACGATCGGTTTCGGCCGTGATCGTGAGCTGACGCAATACGGCAGGTACAGTGAGGCGCCGCTCGGCACGAAAGAGTCGATCGTCCTTGAGAAACGCAATGCTGATGTAGGTGTCGCCGATATCGTCGTCGGTCACCGGCACCTCGATGGCACTGCCGCTGCTGGCTCGCGTGACGCGGTGATACGAAATGTGCTGGTTCTCCTTGGTCACCAGCACCGACGCCTCGAACGCGTCGCCCTGCACCATGAGTCGCGCCGTGTCGCCCGGCTGGTAGGTGCGCTTGTCTGCGATCAGTTCGAGGAACCTGTCGCTGTCATCGTCTACGTCGGCGCTCCTGCCGGGGACCCAGATCGATGTCATGTCGGAGACGCGGCGTCCCTCGGACTGTGCAGTGAATCGGATGCGGTAACTGCCGGACGCCTGGGGTGCCGCGGTCGTCCACTGCGCTCGACCTTCCGCGCTGGTGACGAGGTCGCTTTGCTGAAGTGTCACGACCGTCGGGTTGTCGTAGCCGTTCCGGTAGTCGACCTGCTCGAGCGCGGCATGCACGCTGGCGTTGGCGACCGGCGCACCCGCATAGTCGACCGCGCGGATGCGAGCCGTGACAGCTTCCCCGGCGTTGTAGACATACCGATCGCCCGAAGCCACCAGCATGAAGCGTCCGTAGCTGGCTACGACCGACGCGGCGCCAGAGACCTCTCGACTGCTGGCATCCGTTACGCGGGCTTCGATGCGTGCGGTGTAGTCCTGACCGCGCTCGTCCACGCTGAGCGGAACCGTGACCTGCGCCTCACCGCGATCGTTCAGCCGCGCGGTCCCTTCGAATGCGGCATCGCCGCTATCGCCGAAGAATCCGTCGCCAGGTTCTTCGTCGCCGTTCGATTCGAATCGTTGCGGCGAGAAGTACGGCTGACGATGGAGCACATAGGCAACGGAGCCGCCAGCGACCGGCTGGCCGAAGTAGTAGCGCGCGGCAATCGTCAGGGTTGCGCTGCCACCTTGTCCCTCGAATCTGGAGGCGGGAGTGACCGACACATCGAACTCGGGCTTGCGGTACTCCTGCACCTCGAATGAACCGTTGGCGGTGTTGTCGCCGCTCGCAATTCGAATGGCGTAGTAGCCCAGGCCCGCGCTTGGCGGGATCGTGAACGTGCCGTTTAATGCGCCGAACTCGTCGACTGGCTTCCTCTCCCGAACGAGCACCTTCTCGGTGCCGTCAACGATCGACACCTCCACCGGCGCATTGCCGAAAGGCAGCAGGCCACCGCGCTCGCGCCAGCGCAGCACGCTCTTGTAATGCACGGTGTGTCCCGGACGGTAGACGGGGCGATCGGTGTACGTGTATCCAACGAGCGCACGTGTCGGTTCTCGAACAGTGAACGCGCCGGGGTCTGTGGCTGCGATCTGTCCCTGGCAATCTGCGACCGTGACGAGGCTATCGGGCTGCGCCACATCGACTAGGGTCTGGAAGGTGCCGTCCTGCCCTGTTGCGCCCTCGCCCACGGGCTTCTGATCCGCGAGTATCCGCACACGGCAATCGGTCAACGGGTCGCCGCTGAACCGATTCGCGGCGTACACCAGCAACTCGCCTGGCGCTGTCTTTGTCACGAGCCCCACGTCCGAGACGATCACCACGGTGTAGGCGCGCAGGGGTGGGTTCACGGCCTCCACCACGTAGATGCCGGTGTCTTTCACGTCCAGCGGTATGCGACGGTATTCGGCGTCGCGGACCGGCGGCAGCAGTTCGCGCCACGACGTGACCAGTTGCGAGGGGTTCAACAACGGGACTTGAGCGAAGCTGTTCACATTGAGCGTGCGGCGCAGCACGACCTGCTGCTGGTCCTTCTCCTGGTTTCGCACATGTCGATACGCGGGACTGAACTGTCGACGAATGAACCCACGCACGTCGCCTCGTCGCTCAGCTTTCCACGACGCGATCCGTTCCAGCCAGGTCCGCTCTTGTTCGACGATGGGCTCTTCGCTGCCGAGTTCGTGCGCGTCGCGCAGCTTCTCGAAGAAGGCGAACGCGTCGTTGACGCGGTAGACGCGGAAGTCGAGATGGTCGATGCCGCGGTGCGTCAAGGAGAACGCAGGCGATTCCTTGGTGCTGAACACGTGGCTTGTGGCCAGCGAGAACGCAGGAGCCGTCGTCTCCGACTGTGCGTGCAGCGATAGCGGTGCAGCGCAGGCTATGAGCAGCAGGCCGACGCTGATCGGGCGCGTGAACAGATAGAGCAGTCGTCGCATCATCGTTCTTGGTCAAGGATTGTCAGGCGGAACACGCCGACGAACTCGCGGTTGGCGCCGATAGGACGCCAGCGCGGTGACGGATGCCGCTCGAGATCGGCAAGCGACACCTTTCGTACCTCGCCGCGCGAGCCGTTGTCTGGACCTGTGTGATAGACGAGCCAATCGTGACGATCGCGATCGAAACGCGATTCGCCGACGAAGACCATCAGGTGCGAAGGGTTGCTGGCGTCGTCGTGGCGGAAATACAGCAGATCGCCTGGCTGTGCGGCGCGTGCGTCGCGGCCCAGACGCCTGGCGTTCAGGCCGACGATCGTCTCGGCATTCGCGAATTCCGCATAGCGTTCGGGCGTCCGCGCGACTCTGAACAGCATCAACGCGCCGTCCTTCACGGGTGGGGTGCGGCGGACGTCAGGGAAGGACACCAGTCGGGGGAGCTTTGTCGTTTGAAACCACGCCGCCGAATGCGGACGCATCGCTTCGCGGTACGCGTGGCGCACCAGCGACGCGCAGTCCGTCACATCGTCGGTTCGGCGTTCGAACTGGGCGTCGGCAAGATAGGTGAACCACGCGCGAAAGGCGGCGCGGTCGGAGTCGTCCAGAGCCGAGTGCGACGACGGTCCGGCCACAACGACGGCGGACGCGACGAGGACTGCTGTGAGACGAAGAATCGCAGT
>JBEBGB010000428.1:0-4609 GCA_040081675.1 Vicinamibacterales bacterium | reverse complement strand
TGAAGACGTCGGTGCTGACGAGCGATGGACCGGGCGTCAGGCTCGCAGGAAGTCGCCCTGCCAGCTGGCGACCTTCTGCTTGATCGCCTTGGGATCGGACAGCCCAGCCAAGACCTCGTTCACCAGTCCGGGCAACTCGGCGTCGCACGCGAATCGCAGCGCGATGATCTGGTCGATCGGCAACGCACTGGCGCGCGCAGCGACATCGGCGGGAAGCAGTTGCTGGAAGCGGAGGCGCTGCTCGAGTCGGATCACGCGGTTCTGAACCGTGAGCGTCTGCGTGCGCGCCGCGAAGGCCGCGACGAGCAGCGCGATGCTGACCAGGAACGCGATCACGCTGGCGATCGAGAGGTTGCCGATCAACGAGTACCCATGCCACAGGATGTTGACGAACAGGATCAACCCGGCGAGGTTGTAGTACATCGGAGTGCGGCGAACGTGGTTCTGGTAGTTCTGCGTTTCAGACATGCGTCTCAATTTCCTCCGCTCGCATCTTACGTCGTCCTTCAAGCCCAGCAGTGCGGTGTGAATTTACACCGACGTTACCGACCGTACAGGCAAGATGTCCCCACTAAGAGGGCATCACATGTTCGACCTGAGCGTCGCGTCTGCGCACCACGTCCGTCACTACTGCGTCACGCTTGCCGGCGACTCCGGCTGGGAGGTGACGATCGAAGAAGATCGCGCCGTCCAATTTCGGGAGACGCTCGAGGACTGGCACCACGTCGAGCGAAGCGTGGCGCGAATGAGGCGGGAAGTGTCGGAGCTGCTCGATCGTGGCTGGCAGATCCAGCCGTTCAATCAATGAATCGATAGCCGAGTCCGACGGCGGTTTCGATCTGCTGTCCGGCGGTCCCGAGTTTCTGTCGCAGCCGGCCCACGTGCACGTCAACCGACCGCGTCTCGACGAGGCGGTCGTACCCCCACACGCGTTCGAGCAGCCTGTCGCGTGACACGACACGATTCTTGTTCTGCACCAGATACCGCAACAGCTCGAACTCCCGCCTGGTCAGCCGGATCGGTTCGCCGTCCACTTCGACGGCCACCGCGTCGAAATCGGCAGTGAGGCGCTCGCCCTGGTAAATGGCCGTCTGCCGGTCGTCCGGGGCCGTGCTTCTGCGTAGCACCGCCTTCACGCGAGCGGTCAGCTCGCGAAGGCTGAACGGCTTCGTGACGTAGTCGTCAGCGCCCTGTTCGAGGCCTGCAACACGGTCGCTCTCGCTGCTCTTCGCCGTCAGCATGATGATGGGTAGATGCCGCGAGTCGGAGCGCTGGCGAAGCAGCCGGCACACCTCGAGTCCACCAATCACGGGCAGATTCAGGTCCAGGATGATCAGATCCGGTGGTCTGGCCGATACAGCTTTCAGAGCCAGGTCGCCGCTGCCAACCACTTCGGCTTCGGCACCACCGCCGCGTTCCAGGGTGTGTTTGATCAGGTCGGCGATGTCCTGTTCGTCTTCGACGATGAGCACGCGATGCTTTTGCATGGAATTGTTAACAACCCTAGCGAGTGCAGATTTCGGCAGGGTGTCGGACCTGTTAAATCTGGGTTACGGTTGCCCGTCATCGCGTGCTATCTTGGGCTTCATTCGGGCGTTTTACTGCCGGAGAGGAGCCACGTGAGGCGGCTGCTGACTGCGACGGTTTTGTCGGGCGCACTGCTTGCGACGGCGGCCCTTTGGCCGCGCGCCGCCTCGGCGCAGGAGTGGATCTCGTACAACAGCGATCCGCGGAACATCCTCGAAGGCAACTGGCAGTCGTGCCAGCAACGGGACGGCCGGTACGCCGAGAAGATCTACGACCACTTCGTCAACAGCGTGCCGCAGTACGAAGTGCACCTCGGGCCTCGTCGCGAGTTCGCCATCTTCAAGGGCGTCGAGGAAGAACACCGCGAACACGAGTCGCGTCAGAATCTGCTCCTGCCGTTTCGCGTGCTCATGGAAGGCAGCCGCGCCCGCCAGCACTGGGACGTTCCATCGCTGAATTTGAGCTTCACTGTCTCGCTCGGCGGCGGGTCGACGACCGACTGCGAGAGCTGGTACATCCTGCTCGCTCCGCTCGACAAACCCTCACACTGACAGAAGGACAGCGGGGCTCTGGGCCACGAAGAGCTCTACCACGGAGAACACGGACACAAACGGAGGGCACTGGCATCTCCAATGGGTTGTCCGTGAACTCTGTCTGTCTTCCGTGAACTCCGTGGTAGCGTTTTTAGCTCAGCTGGTTCTGATGACTGAGCGAGCCGGCCGCCCGGTTTTTACATAGACGTAACACACCCGAAGCACGTCGGATACACACGACCGATAGCGTCAGGGCAGACTTTTCCACTGTGATCGCTGAGGAAGCGACGGAGGAGTCTTTTCGTGAAGCATTGCGTGCGATGTGCCTACCACGTGTGGATTGTGCTGATGGCGTCCTGTCTCGGAGCCGGGACCGCGCTGGCGCAGGCGCCGGCAGCGCCAGCTGCGGCCGCGAAGCCTGACGACACGCCGTCGATCCGTGTCGGCGCCACGCTGTTCGCCGACTACACCTACACGAACTCTCCGACGACGACCGACACGGACGGCAACACGTATCACCCGTCGCAATTCAACGTCGGTCGCAGCTACCTGAACATCACCGGCAACATCTCGCACATCGTCGCATTCCGGTTCACGCCCGATATCGCGCGCGAGACCGGCACGGGCAGCTCGTTGAACGGCAGCCTGACCTTCCGCGTGAAGTACGCGTTCGCGCAGATGAACCTGGACGACTGGATGGAGAGGGGATCGTGGGTGCGATTCGGCATCCAGCAGACGCCGTGGGTCGACTTCCAGGAAGGCGTCTATCGGTATCGTTTTCAAGGCCAGGTGTTTTCCGAGCGCGAAGGGTACCTGTCATCGTCGGACGCGGGTGTGTCGTTCCACTACAACCTGCCGTCGAACTACGGCGAACTCCACGTCGGCCTCTACAACGGCGAGAACTACAACCGCGCCGAGGTGAACAACCAGAAGGCGCTGCAGGTGCGTGGAAGCGTGCGTCCGTTCGCGAAGGGCGCGCCGATCGCGCGCGGACTTCGCGTGCACGGCTTCTACGACGCTGACAACTACGTGAAGAACGGCGAGCGCCGGCGCGCGGACGTAGGCGCCACCTTCGAGCATGCTCGACTCAACGCCGGCATCGAGTATCTCGACACGAAAGATCAGACCTCGGCGACGAAGGCTGACGTCAGTGGTCACGGTTTCTCGGTGTGGGCCACGCCGCGTGCGAAGAACGGCTGGGAAGCGCTGCTTCGCTACGACCACATGACGCCCGACACGTCGCTGTCGGCTCAGACGCGGACGCGGACCATTGTCGGCGCCGCGTACTGGTTTCCGCACCAGGGCACTGTGTCGACGGCACTGCTCCTCGACTATGACGGCCAGACGTTCCACAACTTCGCGACATCGCTGCCGAAACAGCAGCGAGTCGCTGTGCATGCACTCGTGAACTTCTAACAAGGACGCATCGATGAAGACCTCGACTTTCCACTCGCTTCTTCGGCCGCTGTCTCTCGCCGCTCCCGTCGCGCTCGCGCTGACGACCATCGCCTGCGGCGGCGGTCAGCCGGCGACTGATGGTGCTGCAGCTCCGGCGGCTGGCGCTCCGATTCAGATCAACGGCGCTGGCGCCACGTTCCCCAATCCGATCTACTCGAAGTGGTTCGACGAGTACCACAAGAAGAACGATCCGGTGCGGATCAACTATCAGTCGATCGGCTCGGGTGGCGGCATCCGTCAAATCAGCAACGAAACCGTGTTCTTTGGTGCGACCGACGGGCCGATGACCGACGAACAACTCGCGGCCGCGCCTGGCAAGATCCTCCATTTTCCAACCGTGCTCGGCGCCGACGTGCCCGTCTACAACCTTCCGGGTGTGTCCGCCGAACTGAAGTTCACCGGCGCGCTTTTGGCGGACATCTTCCTTGGCAAGATCAAGAAGTGGAACGACCCGGCGATTGCGAAGGTGAATGCCGGTGTCTCGTTGCCGGCCACCGACATCACGGTCGTGCATCGGTCGGATGGTTCGGGCACCACCTACATCTGGGCCGACTTCCTGTCGAAGGTCTCGCCGGAGTGGAAGACGAAGGTCGGAGTATCGACCGCAGTGAACTGGCCCGCGGGCGTTGGAGGCAAAGGTAACGAAGGCGTCGCGGGGCTCGTCAGCCAGACGCCTGGATCGGTTGGCTACGTCGAGTTGATTTACGCGTTGCAGAACAAGATCGCGTTTGGCGCCGTGCAGAATGCGAACGGCGAATTCGTGAAGGCCACCACCGAGTCGGTGACGCTGGCCGCAGCTGCAGCGGCAGCACAGATGCCCGCGGACTTCCGCGTATCGATTACGAACGCGGCCGGTGCCGGTGCGTATCCCGTGTCGTCGTTCACGTGGTTGTTGCTCTACGAAGATCCGAAGGACAAGGCACAGTCGAAGGCGATGGTCGACTTCGTGAAGTGGGCGCTGACTGACGGTCAGCAGTTTGCGAGCCAGTTGGGGTACGCTCCGCTTCCCGCGGACGTGGTGAAGCAGGAATTGATCGCGCTGGAGAAGGTCAAGACTTCGTAGGGCGGGCGGGGCTGGCAGGGTAGGTAGG
>JBEBGB010001304.1:0-1096 GCA_040081675.1 Vicinamibacterales bacterium | reverse complement strand
GTCAGCGTTCTCATGCAGCAACTGCGCAAGTTCGCCTTCAGACGAACGCGCGATCAGGTCCGCAGCCGTTTCACCCTCGAGCGGATTCATGCGCATGTCAAGAGGGCCGACGCCCTTGTAGCTGAAGCCGCGTTCAGGTCGGTCGAATTGCATGGACGACACGCCAAGGTCCGCAAGGACCACGTCGGCGGCGGCGAGCCCCTCGGCAGCCAGAGCAATTGGCAGCCTGGAGAAGTTCAAGCACCGCGCCGTGAACTCGTCGGAGCCAAAGCCTTCGTCGCGGAGCCGCGACTGCGTGCGCGGCAGTTCGATCGGATCGACGTCGAGCCCAATGACCCGACCGCCTGGGCGCACAGCGCCCAGAATGGCCCGGGCATGACCGCCGCCTCCGAGCGTGCAGTCGACGACCACGTCGCCGGATCGCGGACGCAGGCACTCGAGAACCTCACGCACCAGGATCGGGACGTGGACGACGCCGGGCGCGTCGGCAGACTGGACGGGCACGTCGCAATCTTATAGCGCGTCACGGTTGCCCGAACTGCGTCGCGACGGAGCGCTAAGGCACAATAGCCGTTGTCGGATGATTGACGGTCAACTTCAGGCACGGCTGTATACCAAGGCGAAGGCCGAACGCTGGCGCGTCGACCGGGACGCGTTCGGTCGTGCGCTCGAGGTCAGCGTAGCCAAAGCGTTCAGCAACGGCGCACCTGCACGCGCGGAACTGGAGCGACACCTCGCCTCGCTGCACCTGGAAGATCTCGCGCTCGCGTGCGCCTGCGCCGATGGCGATGACGACGCCTGGGAGCATTTCGTCTTGACGTACCGTCCGCCGCTTTATCGCGCTGCAGACGCGATGGACCCGAGCGGCGGAGCGCGCGACCTTGTCGACTCGCTCTACGCCGATCTATTCGGCCTCGGTGGCAAGACCCGCGAACGCCGGTCGCTGTTTCGCTACTTTCACGGACGCAGCAGCCTTGCCACCTGGCTGAGAGCGGTCCTGTCCCAGCGACATGTCGATCGGCTCCGCGAGCGGAAGCGGACCGAGCCGATTCCCGACGATGAGTCGCCGCACGCGCTTGCCGCACACCCCGCGCCG
>JBEBGB010000427.1:0-4618 GCA_040081675.1 Vicinamibacterales bacterium | reverse complement strand
TGCTCTGTGGGGTCTCGCCTTCAAGCCGAAAACCGACGACATGCGCGAAGCACCGGCCATTACCATCGTCGAGAAGCTGCTTGCGCTGGGTGCGACGGTGCGTGCCTACGATCCAGAAGCGACCGAACCGGCCCGCCGGGTGTTTGGCGACCGTATCACCTACTGCAGCCACAGCTACGATGCCCTCGCCGGCGCGGATGCGCTGGCCGTCATCACAGAGTGGAACGAGTTCCGGGAGCCCGACTTCAAGAAGATCAAGGCGATGCTGAAGTCGCCAGTCATCTTCGACGGCCGGAACATCTACCCGCCCGATCAGATGCGAGGGCTTGGGTTCGAATACTCGTCCATTGGCCGCTGAACGCAGGCGCGTCCTGGTCACAGGCGGGGCTGGCTACATCGGGAGCCACGCCGCCAAGGCCCTCAGCCGGGCCGGCTACGACGTGGTGGTCTTCGACAACCTGGTCGCGGGGCATCGCGAAGCCGTTCGGTATGGCCCGCTGGTCGAAGGCGACATCACCGACCTGTCTGCGGTCAGGCAGGCGCTGCGCGAGCACGACATCTGGGCGGTCATGCACTTCGCCGCCTTCCTCGACGTGGGCGAGTCCGTGCGTCAACCGGCAAAGTACTACCGGAACAACGTGACCGGCGCACTCACGGTGCTCGAGGCGATGTCGCTCGAGAAGGCGCGTCTGTTCGTGTTCTCCTCGACGTGCGCCACCTACGGCGAACCCATCGAGACACCGATCAGCGAGTCGCACCCGCAGAAACCGATCAATAGCTACGGCGAGTCAAAGCTGGCGGTTGAGCGTGCGCTGCCGCATTTCGCGCACGCGTTCGACCTGCACTCGGTCGCGCTCCGATATTTCAATGCCGCGGGCGCCGACCCGGACGGCGAGATTGGCGAAGACCACTCGCCAGAAATTCACCTCATTCCGCGTGCGATCGAAGCGGCAACAGGAGGCCGCGGACTGCAGGTGTTCGGCGACGACTATCCAACTCCGGACGGCACCTGTCTGCGCGACTACATCCACGTCAGCGATCTTGCCGAGGCCCACGTCAAGGCGCTCGAGGCTATTGCCGAGACGGGCCGGTCGCATATCTACAACCTCGGCACTGGCCACCCGCACTCTGTCCGCGAGGTCATCGCGTCGGTTGAGCGAGTCACGGGCAGGCCTGTGCCGTGGTCGCTTGCACCCCGTCGACCAGGAGACCCCGCCGTCCTGTATGCTGCTGCGCACAAGGCGCAGAGCGAGTTGCACTGGACGCCGAAGTTTCCGGACATTGACAGCATTGTGACTACCGCCTGGCACTGGCATCAACGCCGACCGAACGGGTACGCCACACCGCACGAGCCGTGAGCAGCGCCTCTCCACTGAGCCGGCTCTTCTCGTACGCGCGCCCCTATAAGACCCGGCTCGTCTGGGCCGTCGTCGCAATGGCGCTGTACGCCGCTGGCTCCGCCGGTCTCGCCGCGCTCATCAAAACCATCTTCGACGACGTCCTGCAGGATCGTTCTCGGTTGAACGCCGTTGCGTGGGCGATCATCGGCTTGAACCTGCTCAAGGGAATCGGGGGCTACGGGTCCTCGTACCTGATGGCGTGGGTTGGTCAGCGGGTTGTGTGCGACATTCGCAACGCGCTCTACTCGCACATCCTCGGCCAGTCGGCCAGCTTCTTTGCTGAACGCTCGACCGGCGAGTTGATGTCACGCGTCAATAACGACGTCGGGCAGGTGCAGCAGGCGGTGTCGGAAACCGCGGGCGACCTGGCGCGCGAGACGCTGGCGCTCGTCGGCTTCGCGGCGTTGCTCTTCTACTACGACGCCTGGCTGGCAATCTTCTGCATCATCAGCGCGCCGCTCGTGGTGTACCCGCTGGTGCGCCTCGGTCAGCGGGTTCGGAAGACTACGAGGCGAAGCCAGGAAGCGCTGCAGGTGCTGTCGCACATCAGCGCCGAAACCTTTGCGGGCCAGCGCATCGTGAAGGCGTTTGGCAACGAGGGCAAGGAGTCGCGACGCTTCGCGCTCGCGGGCGAGCAGTTGTTCCGCACCAACATGAAAGTGACGGCGGCGCTCTCGAGTCTGCCGCCACTGATGGAGTTACTGGGCGGCTTCGGCATGGCCGGTGCGCTCTGGTACGGCAGCCGCGAAATCGCCAGCGGCCGGCTGACCATTGGCGAACTCACGTCGTTCATTGCCACTCTGTTCCTCATGTATGGTCCCGCGAAGAAGTTGAGTCGCGTGAACGCGAACCTGCAACAGGCCATGGCGGCATCGGAACGCATCTTCGAGATGATGGACACGCACTCCGAAGTGCACGAGAAGCCCGGGGCGCAGCCGCTCGGGCCCTTCACGAAGTCCATCGAGTTTCAGGACGTCGTGTTTGGTTACGACGAAGGCCGTCGCATTCTGCGGGGTGTCAACGTCAACGTCACGGCCGGCCAGATGATCGCGATTGTCGGTCGCAGCGGAGCGGGAAAGACGACGCTGGTCAACTTGCTGCCGCGGTTCTACGACGTCACCGGGGGCGCCATTGTTGTGGACGGTGTCGACATCCGCGACGTGACGCTGGCGTCGCTGCGCAGCCAGATCGGCATCGTGACGCAGGACACCGTGCTGTTCGACGACTCTGTGGCGAGCAACATAGCCTACGGCGCACCTGGGTCCAGTCAGGCGCAGATCGAGGCCGCGGCACGGGCGGCCCATGCACACGACTTCGTTCGAGCGATGCCGGAAGGCTATAACACCGCCATCGGTGAACGCGGTCAGCGGCTTTCGGGGGGGCAGCGGCAGCGTCTCGCCATTGCGCGCGCGCTGCTTCGCAACGCACCCATCCTGGTTCTGGACGAAGCCACGTCCGCGCTCGACGCTGAATCCGAGCTTCTCGTTCAGGAAGCGCTCTCGAACCTCATGAAGAACCGCACGTCGTTTGTCATTGCGCATCGACTGTCGACGATTCGCAGAGCCGATGCGATCGTCGTGCTCGAACGCGGGCGCATCGTCGAAGTCGGACGCCACGAGGATCTGCTGGTGCGGTCGGGCGCTTACGCTGGCCTGTATCAGATGCAACTGCTCGAGAGCCGCAAGCCCGAGCGAAGGACGCTTCCATCATGATCGCGTCGATGACCGGCTTTGCGTCGGTCGCCCGGGAAGACGACAAGGCGACCGTCATGGTGACCATTCGCGCGGTCAACCATCGACACCTCGACCTGCAGCTACGAATGCCGTCCAGTCTCGGCGCCCTGGAGCCGGACGTTCGTGTCATGGTCGGCAAATATGTGGTGCGTGGTCGAGTGGAGATTGGCGTCTCCGTGCAGTCGCGCCAGACACCCACTGTCGAAGTCGATCTGAACGAGCCGTTCGCCGTGGCGCTCGAGGCGGCGCTCGAACGCGCACGCGACAGAAACCTCATCGCTGGCACGCTTACGCCGGGCGACCTGCTGCGTTTGCCGCAAGCCCTTACCATTCGCGAAGTCGCCACAGACGATGCGACGGTGGCGGAGGCGGTGGTGTCGAGAGCGCGCGAGGCGATCGAGGCAGCGCTCGCCGATCTCCAGCGCATGCGGGCCACCGAGGGCGACCACTTGCGCGCCGATCTCGATATGCGTCGCACGCTCGTGTCGTCGCTGGTCGAACGGGTTGCTGTGGCGGCAGACGAAGGACGCATCGCGCTCGAGCATCGACTCACCGACCGCGTCGCACAGCTTCGCGCCGATCTTCAGGCCGACGAGACGGCCGTGGCGCAGGAGATCGTCAAGTTTGCCGCCAGGTCCGACATCAGCGAGGAAGTGACCCGGTTTCGCGGCCACGTGTCGCACTGGCAGACGCTGGCGGACTCGGCCGAACCGTGCGGTCGAAAGCTCGACTTCCTGCTGCAGGAGATGAACCGCGAGGTCAACACCATGGGCTCGAAGGCCGATGGACTCCGCGTGTCCGAGTTGATCATCTCCGCGAAGGCCGAACTCGAGAAGATGCGCGAGCAGGTACAGAATGTCGAGTGACGGACAGGGCCGGCTGTTCATCGTGTCGGCTCCTTCCGGTGCGGGGAAGACGACGCTGGTCGAGCGACTGGTCGAAGAGATACCGCAACTGCGCATGTCGCGTTCGTACACGTCGCGTGCCAGGCGACCGGGTGAGTCGGACGGCGTGGACTATAATTTCGTCACCCGCGAACGCTTCGAGGACATGGTTGCCGCAAACGATTTCCTCGAGTGGGCGAACGTCTTCGGGAACCTGTATGGCACCTGCGCCTCGGACACCGAGCGGTTGCTCGCCGACGGCAACGACGTGGTGCTGGTGATCGATGTGCAAGGCGCGCGCCAGGTGCGAGAGGTTCGGCCCGACGCCACGACGGTCTTCGTCATGCCGCCGTCCTACGCCGTTCTCGAACAGCGACTGCGCGGACGCAGTAAGGACGCCGAGGCCGCCATCATCAAGCGGTTGCAGGTGGCTCGGGAAGAAGTAGCGTCGTTCGCGGAGTACGACTTCATCGTGCTCAACGACGAGGTGGCCACAGCTGTCGAAGGGCTCCGAGGCATTGTGCTGGCCGAACGATGCCGCCTCGCGTCGATGCGTCCCGCGGCCGAACGTATCGTGTCGACCTTCGTGTAGGGTTCATGT
>JBEBGB010000426.1:0-4618 GCA_040081675.1 Vicinamibacterales bacterium | reverse complement strand
CGTGTGGCCAATGATTTGGCGCGGTCGAGAACCGTGTCGGATCGATCGACGGCCACCACCTGCGCGGCCCACCGAGCCGCTTCAATCGTGAGATAGCCTTCGCCGCATCCGAGGTCGGCCACGCGAAGCGGCGGCAACAGCATGCCGAGCGCGCGCGACCATGCCGCCCAACTACGACCGGGCACGAGCTGTCGGGCATCACGTGTATCCGCGCCACCGTGCGTGTCGAAGTTCTCCTTGCGCACGCGCAGCACTTCTTGCAACCGTGCCTCGTCCGCGCGAACAGCGCCCTCAGATGCAGCGTCGTCGAACTGCTGCTCGAGCACGGCCCACATCGCACCGACGGCGTCGTCGCCCGAAGGCTCGGGCACGCGGTAGAAGGTGTAGCCCGCGTCGCGCTCTTCCACGACCAGCCCGGCGTCCTTGAGCAACCCGAGGTGGCGCGACACGCCCGACTGCGCGAGGCCGAGGATTCCCGTCAGCTCCGTGACGTTCAGACGTTCTCGCCGGAGCACGCGCAACAGACGCAAGCGCGCCTCGTCGCCGAGCAGCCGATAGAGGGCTGACGCCTGTCTCATATCTATAAATCTACATTAGTGGATGGCACTTGGCAACAATCAGACTGGGACGGTTCTGGGGGGACAACTGGGCGATGGGCGCTAGGCGGTCGGCGCCAGGCATTACCTCCGGTCACACAGAGCTTCGCGCATCTTCCTGGTCACGCTGTAGGCTGGCGGTCTCTACCAATCGTCCAGCGTCTTGGGCCAGTCACTCTTGAGCAGGCGCGAGAGCGCGCGGTCGGCGAGTAGCTTTCCGCCGGTCTGGCAGATCGCGCAGTAGTTGCACTCGTTCGCCGCGTAGACGATGCGCTGCACAGGGGCGGTGCATTCTGGGCATGGTTGGCCGAATCTGCCGTGGACAGCCATGTCTGGGTGAAACGCCGTTACCTTCTCGGGAAAGGTTCCCGCGGCAGACCTGCGCAGACGAGCGATCCAATCGAGGAGCGTGGCCTGCACGGCCTCGTACAGACGCGCAGACGCCTCCGTTGGGATCCTGTGCGTCAACTGCATCGGCGAGAGCCGCGCTCTGTGCAGAATCTCGTCCGAGTAGGCGTTGCCAATGCCGCTGAACAGTCGGGGATCGGTGAGGGCGCGCTTGAGCGTGTGGTTCTCGCGCGTGAGTGCATCAATGAACTGCGCACGTGTCGCGAACAACGGTTCGAGCCCGCCGCGATCCATCTCCATCAGCGCCTGCTCGCCTCGCACTGCGTGCATCGAGGCGCGCTTGGTTGACCCAGCCTCGGTAAATAGCAGAGTGCCGCTCGCGAACTGGAGCCACGCGAGGATCATCTTCGGCCCCACACCGGGTTTCTGTCCGCCGCCGCGCCACCGCAGCCTGCCGGCGATCATCAGGTGCAGCACCAGGAACAGTTCGTCGTCGAACGCGAGTACGAGACGCTTGCCGACACGGCGAACACCGCGCACAATGCAGCCGTGCAAGCGGTCGAGGGGCGGATCGACCGATCGAAGCACAAACGGGTTGCCGAGCCGGACCTGCTCGAGCGGTCGTCCGACAACGCGCGCGTCGAGCGCCTCGAGGTACACGACCAGGTCGGGAAGCTCCGGCACCGGCACATTGTGGCTCGTCTTGTGCAGTCGGGGCAGGAAGGAACTCGAGTCGACCGGTTTTCGCTCCGGCTCGTCTAAAAAGGTATGCGGCTCATTCTTCTGCTGGTTACGGCGATAGGGCTCGGTGCCCCGGCCTGGGCGCAAGAGACGGCTGTGCCCTCACCCGATGCCGGGAAAGCGTCGCAGGCCGAGGACGCTGGCGCGCAGCTACCTGTCTCGTTGGACCGCATCCGAGATGGGCTGAAGAAACCGCAGGACCAGACTCTGCTGCACACCTACGAGATGAAGCCGGACTTCAGCGTCCAGATTCAGGAACAGGCCCTCATCGACGACCTGATGTCGAAACTGGACTTCAAGAGTGGCCCCGCACCGGCGGGCGGACTCTACAGCTACGAACAGCAGCGCCGCCTGTTCAACCCGACCGACCGGCCGCTCCAGCAGCCCTACGCGGCCTTCAGCGGGGGCGAACTGATCACCATTGCGATCCAGAACCTGATCGGGCGCTACATCGGCAGCCGGGCGATCAGTGCGATCAGCTCGGCCCAGCGCTCTCATGCCGAAGCCGGAGCGCGCAGGGAAGTCGATCAGGCAGTGGAGGAGTACTGCGCGCAGCGCCGGGACCGGTACGAAATGCAGCTCTGCAACGCAGCCGCCCTTCGCTGACCGGTAGGAAACCGCGGCGACCTCCGAACTGATTCGTGTTATCCTTTCATCCGGCTATACGGATGAATGTGACCGCCCCCGCAATTCTCGATCAGCTCGCATCACTGGCAGACGCCACGCGCAGCCGCATCCTGCTTCTGCTCGATGGGCAGGAGCTGAGCGTGACAGAGCTGTGCACGGTGCTGCAGTTGCCGCAGTCGACGGTGAGCCGGCATCTGCGCGCATTGGCGGATGCCAGTTGGGTGTCGTCGCGCGCCGAGGGCACGAGCAACGTTTACGTGATGTTGCGCGACGGGCTCGACGCGGCGTCGCGCCGGCTGTGGCTGTTGGTTCGCGAGCAAATGGGGGCGTCGGCAACGGCCCGGCAGGATCAGCGCCGGCTGCAGGTCGCGCTGGCCGCCCGCCGTTCCAAGTCGGTCGAGTTCTTCACATCATCCGCAGGCCAGTGGGACCACGTGCGGGGCGAGATGTTCGGCGACCGGTTTCACCTCGCAGCACTCGCCGCCTTCGCTGATGCCGATGCCACAGTCGGCGACCTGGGCTGTGGCACCGGGCAGGTCAGCGCCGCGCTCGCACCGTTCGTCGCGCGCATCATCGCCGTCGACGCGTCCGCCGCAATGTTGCAGTCGGCGCGCAGAAAGCTGCAGGCCCACGGCAACGTGGAGTTGCGGCGCGGCGAACTCGAGGCGCTGCCTATCGACGATGGGGTGCTTGATGCGGCGACGGTGATGCTGGTGCTGCACCACGTGCCGGAACCGTCGCGCGCACTCGAGGATGTGGCGCGAACGCTCAAGCCAGGCGGTCGCCTGGTCCTGGTCGACATGCTGCCTCACGATCGCGAGAGCTACCGGCAGCAAATGGGACATGTGTGGCTTGGTTTTGCAGAAGACCACACGGCGCGTCTCCTGACCGAAGCCGGACTCGAGAGGGTCCGCGTCGTGCCGCTTCCTGCGGATCCGAAAGCCAAGGGCCCCGCGCTGTTCGTGGCAACGGGCGAGAAGACACGTAGTCGCCACGAAGGCGCGAAAGACACGAAGAGTATTTGAAGACGCGTCAAGAGTCACACAAGGAGAATGAATAGCATGGCCACTGTTGTTGAGAAGCTTCACGCATTTGACGCGGCACAGGCCGCGGGCCGCGAGCCGTTCAAGGTTCGCAACCTTGCCGAAGCGGAATTCGGTCGCAAGGAAATCCGGCTAGCCGAGCAGGAGATGCCAGGCTTGATGGCGCTGCGCAAGCAGTACGGCGCGAAGAAGCCGCTGGCCGGCGCGCGCGTCATGGGCAGCCTGCACATGACCATTCAGACAGCCGTCCTGATCGAAACGCTCACCGAGCTCGGAGCGGACGTGCGCTGGGTGTCGTGCAATATCTTCTCGACGCAGGATCACGCGGCGGCCGCAGTCGCCGTGGGTCGTCCTGAAACGGGCGGAACGGTAGCGAACCCGAGGGGTACGCCCGTGTTCGCATGGAAGGGCGAGACACTCGAGGAGTACTGGTGGTGCACGAGTGAAGCGCTCGAGTGGCCGGACGGTAGCGGTCCAACCCTGATCGTGGACGACGGAGGCGACTCGACGCTGGTCGTGCACAAGGGCGCGGAATTCGAAGCTGCAGGTAAGGTACCGGCATTCAATGCCGACAAGGACCCCGAAGAGTGGGGCGTCATCCTCGACTGCATCAACCAGTCGATCGCAAAGGATCCGAAGCGCTGGACTCGCCTCGCCTCGTCTATCCGTGGCGTCTCTGAAGAGACGACCACCGGTGTGCATCGCCTCTATCAGATGATGGAAGCCGGCACGCTGCTGTTCCCCGCGATCAACGTCAACGACTCGGTGACCAAGAGCAAGTTCGACAACGTGTACGGCTGCCGTCACTCGCTGCCGGATGGTCTCGCCCGCGCGACCGACGTGATGATTGGTGGCAAGGTCGCCGTGATATTCGGCTTCGGTGAAGTCGGCAAGGGCTGCGCACAGGCACTGCGTGGCCAGGGCGCCCGCGTCATCGTCACCGAGATCGACCCGATCTGTGCGCTGCAGGCTGCGATGGAAGGCTACCAGGTCGCCACGCTCGAAGACGTCATCGAGACGGCAGACATCTTCATCACCGCGACTGGCAACCACAACATCATCACGGTCGACCACATGGCCCGCATGAAGGACAAGGCCATCGTTGGCAACATCGGCCACTTCGATAACGAGATCGACATGGCTGGCTTGAAGAAGTACGCCGGTGTCGAACGGATCAACATCAAGCCGCAGTACGACGAGTTCCGCTTCCCCGATGGGCACAGCGTGATGATCCTTGCGGAGGGCCGGCTGCTGAACCTTGGC
>JBEBGB010001303.1:0-1099 GCA_040081675.1 Vicinamibacterales bacterium | reverse complement strand
GCCGATCTCGAGAAGGCCATCTCGCGCGGTTCACAGTCGATCGAGGTCATCGTGCACGGTAGTCGTGCGGACGTCGATGCACTCGCCAAACGGTACAACCTCAGGGTTCGAAAGTCGCTCGAGTCGGGTGCGGTCGTTGCCGTGACGGCAGGCCAGCTGGACGCGATGGCGCAAGATCCCGATCTTGATCATCTGTCTGCTGACGCGGTCGTGCGGTCGAGCAGCATCATCACCGAGAGCATCGGCGCCGATCAGGTGTTGGCTGGAGTCGGCTCGTTGCCGCCGCTGTCGGGCAAGGGCGTTGGTGTGGCGCTGATCGATTCCGGCATCGACCCACGTCATGCGGCGCTGGCGAACCGGGTGATCTTCACCAAGGATTTCATCGGGGGCAACGGCGCTGACGCCTGGGGGCACGGCACGCATGTGGGCGCGCTCATCGCGGGTCGAGCCGGTCAAACGGCAGATACCGCCGACTATCAGGGCGTGGCGCCGGGAGCGCGCCTCATCAATCTTCGGGTTCTCGACGGTACCGGCGCTGGCAAAGCCAGTGACGTGATCCAGGCGATTGATTGGGCGATTGCGAATCGCAAGCAATTCGACATCCGCGTCATCAACCTGTCGCTCGGTGCGCCGGTCGTGCAGTCGTACAAGGACGACCCGCTGTGCGAGGCTGTCGAGCGCGCCGTAGCGGCGGGCATGGTTGTGGTGGCGGCGGCGGGTAACTACGGTGTCACCAAGGACGGGAATCTGGTCCTTGGCAGCGTCATGTCGCCGGGCAACGATCCTGCGGCGTTGACTGTGGGGGCGGTGGACATGCACTCCACCGCGAAGCGTTCGGACGACACGGTGGCGACGTACAGCTCGAAGGGCCCGACCCTGTTTGACCTGGTACTGAAGCCCGATCTGGTGGCGCCGGGGAGCCGACTGGTGTCTGCGGAGGCAGCGGGCTCGTATTTGGCGACGACGCATCCGGAGCGGCATGTGGCGGGTTCGGGTGCGAATGGGTATATGGCGTTGTCCGGGACGAGCATGGCGGCGGGCGTCACGAGTGGTGCGGTGGCGTTGCTGTTGGATCAGCGCCCGAAGCTGTCCCCGGCAG
>JBEBGB010001302.1:0-1100 GCA_040081675.1 Vicinamibacterales bacterium | reverse complement strand
GTAGTAGCCCCCGCCGGTTACGACCGTCGTCGTGCCGCCACCCGAGCCGTCGCGCCGCGCGACGGCGGTGCCCGTCTCGGGTCGACCATCGCGAGGCTTGCTGTAGGTCGGCGTGCCGCCGCCTCCGGCCGCGCCGGTCGTCGAGCCGCCGCTGGCACCGCTGCCGCTGCGCGTGCGCGCACCACCGTCGGAGGTGCCTCCGCCAGAGGTACCGCTCGACGAACCGCCCCTGGGAGTGCTGCCGCCCCCTGACGAACTGCCTCCGCCGCCCGTTCCGCCAACGGAGCCGCCACCGGAGCCGCCGCGAGGAACCGCCTGCCCGCCGCCTCCGTCACCGCCGCCTCCGCGACGCGAGTGCTGCTCCAGTGCCGGTGCGATCTCAGCAATGGAGTGGGGTAAGCCCGGGAGGACGCCAAACGCGGTCGCCCCGGTCGTCAGCGCCGGCTGAACCAGGCGTGGACTTGCCCAGACCTGACCCGGAGCGACCAGCAGGGCCGCCAGTGTGGCCGCACACAGGCCAGCAGGGAGGGCGGACAAGGACCTGGAACGAGCGTTCGTGTTCATGGGCAGACTCCAACCTTACACTTCAGCAACACAGTTGCCAGTACATTCGAGCCAGAATCCGGCCACTTTCGACAAACCGGGTCACGCTGAGACGGAGCCTGTCCTTGCGCGAGTCCACCGCTCGTCCCGTTTTCTTGACACCCTGATCGCCCGGCCGATACAGTCAGAAACTCGATGTTTCACAGCACTACGATCCTTGCCGTACGTCATGGCGGCCACTCGGTGATGGCCGGTGACGGCCAGGTCACCTTCGGGCAGACCGTAATGAAGCAGAGCGCCCGCAAGATTCGGCGCCTGTACAACGACCGCATTCTTGCCGGCTTCGCAGGCTCTGCGGCCGACTCGTTTGCGCTGTTCG
Source organism: Vicinamibacterales bacterium (assembly GCA_040081675.1). Taxonomy (GTDB): domain Bacteria; phylum Acidobacteriota; class Vicinamibacteria; order Vicinamibacterales; family CAVVIG01; genus CAVVIG01. The sequence continues at coordinate 178 of JBEBGB010001302.1, read as the reverse complement.
CGCGCTTCGAAGCGAAGCTCGAACAGTACCGTGGAAACCTCGAACGCTCGGTGGTCGAGCTCGCGAAGGACTGGCGCAGCGACCGGATTCTTCGGCGCCTCGAAGCCATGCTCATCGTGCTCGACTCGAGCGCGACCTTCCTGCTCTCCGGAACCGGCGATCTGATCGAACCCGACGA
>JBEBGB010001301.1:0-1101 GCA_040081675.1 Vicinamibacterales bacterium | reverse complement strand
TTCGGTGATCTGCCGCCGGCGGTCGGAGTCCGCCGGCGATTCACCCATCTCGCCCACATCGACGATCACGTCGGGGGCAAGGCTGATCACCGTTTCCATCGAGATGCGCGGATACTCGAGCGTGGTCGACGCCAGCACGTTCGATCCGCCGGCGATCGTGGCGATGCCGTGCAGGTACGAGCCCGGGCCAACGGCAATGATGTCGGTCAGCGTGCCCGTACGACGGCCGACAATGATCAGAACCTTTCGCGGTGTCCGACCGGCTACCGAGGCCCTGACCCGATCCAGACCCGCATTGAGGTCGCTGACGAGACGCTCACCCTTGTCGGCGACATTGGCGGCCGTGCTGATCTCCCGAATGGTCGTGAATACACCTGGCAACGACCCTCGATCGACGACTGCAGTCTTGATCCCCAGCGTTCCGAGTTGCGCAAGGGCGTTGTTCGGACCCTTGTGGACGAAGACCAGGTCTGGCTTCAGCCGCGCAATCGTCTCCGCATCAGGCTTCAGGAAGGTCCCTACCTTGGGTAGAGCCGCGACGGCCGCGGGATAGCGGCAGTACGTGGACACGCCGACGACGCGATCGCCGAGCCCCAGAGCAAAGAGCGTCTCCGTGATGCTCGGCGACGTCGAAACGATGCGCGCAGGAATCGCCTGTGGCTGTGACCGGCCAGTCGTGCTCGCGAGAAGTACGAGCAGCGCGATCGTGATGGCCGGCCGGACGTGTCTCTGGGTCACACGGCCTCCGGCAGCGGACGCTCAGCCACCGCTTCCAAGTCGTCAGGCATTGTCTCGCCGAGAAAGCGCTCTCGAAGGCGATAGTAGGTGTCGAGCCTGGACCAGTCCGGCACCTTGAGTACTTGCTGGTCGTCACTGATCCGTGGATTCGGCAGAAACACCGTCGTCATCTGTTCGCCATAGCCGTTCCACAGCTTCAGACCCCATGAGCGTCCGCCCGCGCATCCCTTGCCGCGGCGCTCGAAGAAGGCCACTTTCGCAACTGGGCGGTTTCGTCGCAGCTCCTCCGAGCTATTGCCCTTGTGGGAACCGATACACAGATGAAAATGCCACGGACCGAGGTCGACGGTGAGGTAGCCGTCG
>JBEBGB010000052.1:0-16700 GCA_040081675.1 Vicinamibacterales bacterium | reverse complement strand
TTGTATCGCTCCGCCATGCGATAGAGCGTTCGCCGATCGATTCCCAGAATCTCCGCGACTCTCGTGCGGTTGCCGCCTGCCGCTGACAACACGTGCTTCAAATATCTGCGTTCGAGCTCTTCGAGATTGGGTAAGTCGGCAAACGGGTGATCGACCGGCGTGGTCTTCAATGGAGCATCCGGCACGTGGACCGCCTCGATGAGCGAACCGCGGGTCGACACCACAAGCCGCTCGATCGTGTTGCGCAACTCGCGCACGTTGCCGGGCCAGCTGTATCGCATGAGTGCATCCAGCGCCGCCGCCGACAGTACCTTCCGCGTCCCCGCCCGCCCGCACGCGTCCTCGAGGAATGTGCCGATGAGCAGCGGAATGTCGGCCCGTCGATCTCTGAGTGCCGGCACGTGTATGTTGATGACGCTCAGCCTGTAATAGAGGTCCTGTCGGAAGCGGCCTTCACCGACTGCGCGTTCGAGCGGCAGGTTGGTGGCGGCAATCACCCGCGCCCGAACCTTCACCACTCGCTGGCTGCCAACGGGCCGTACCTCGTTCTCCTCGAGCACTCGAAGCAGGCGAACCTGCAGGGCAGGCGTGGTATCGCCAATCTCGTCGAGCAGTACCGTGCCGCCGGCCGCCTGCTCGAAGACGCCCTTGTGGTCGCCGATCGCTCCAGTGAACGCGCCTCTGGCGTGGCCGAACAATTCGGACTCGAGCAGCGTGTCTGCTATGGCTCCGCAGTTGATGCCGAGGAACGGTTCGCGCGCTCTGCCTCCGTGCTCGTGGATGGCGCGAGCCACAAGCTCCTTTCCCGATCCACTCTCTCCGACGATGAGCACTGGAGCGGAGGAATCGGCCGCATGGGCAATCTGCTTGAAGACGTCTAGCATCGGGGCCGTTCGTCCGACGAGCGTGCCCCCTGGCGCTGCGGGCACGTCGGCTGGCGCCTCCTGCATCTGGCGCCGCTCGTCGAGTGCTCGCTCGACGATGCGTTTGATTTCGACGATGTTGAACGGCTTGCTGATGTAGTCGAATGCACCGGCTCTGACTGCATCGATCGCGGTTTCGAGCGTGCCGAAGCCACTGATGAGAACGACAGGACCCTTCTGATCGGCGCGAAAGCGTCGTAACAGGTCAAGTCCCGAAGCCGGAGCATTGAGGTTGATGTCCGAGATGAGCAGGTCGAACGCATCGGACTGCATGAGGCGCATCGCCATCTGCGGGTCTTGCGCGGTCACGAACACGCGGTTGGGCGCCTCCAACAGTTCCTCGAGAAAACGGCACGTGCTGGGGTCGTCGTCGACGAGAAGGATGCGGTTCATGATTGATGCTCGAATTCCGGATCGGCGGCTGTCGGCAAGTCAATGGTGAAAGCTGCGCCGACGGCGCGGTTGACCGCGAAGACCGATCCGCCATGCGCACGCACGACGTCGCGAACAATCGCGAGGCCGAGGCCGCTGCCTTGCCCTGCTGGCTTGGTCGTCACCCATGGATCGAACAGACGGTCGATCACTTCGGGCGCAATGCCCGGACCGGTGTCGGCCACCTGCAAGCGCACTCCGCCTGCACGCGCTGTGGCAGACACCGTGAGGGTGCCGCCCGTCGGCATCGCATCAAGCGCATTCGTGACGAGGTTGAGGACCGCCATCTCGAGTTGCGTGACGTCGCCGCGCACCAACGGAAGGCCCGGCGAGCGCTCCACGTAGAGCTCGATGCCGGAGCGCGCCAGCCGCGGACCGGCCATCTCGCGCACGTGCTCGAGTACATCGGCGACAGCCACCGGCTGGAGCCCCGCCGCTGGACGCGCTCGATCGATGAACGTGCGCAGGACCGTGATCACCTGTTGAATCTGCGCGTCGACCGTGCTCAGGCGTTGCCTGACGTGTTCGTCCGTCCTCACATCGTCGCGAAGCATCTGCACATAGCCCGACACCAGATTCAGGGGCGTTCCCGCCTGATGCGCCACGTTGGCCGCCACCTGACCAAGCGCGGCGACGCGTTCCGCCCGCGCCAGGGATTCGCGCAAGATGAACAACTGGCTCTGGTTCGCGGCCAGTTCGGCGTTCCTCGCCGACAGGTCGCGCGTCGCTTCGTCGACTCGATCATGAAGCGCCTGGTTGAAGGCCTCCAGTTGGTCCAGCATTGCGTTGAGGCCTGCAGCGATCGTTCCAAGCTCGTCGTGCCTCATGACGACCGTGCGCGCGGTCTGCCCCTCGGCGGTTGCCTTCATTGTCTGCACGATGGCCTGCACCGGTTGCCCGACGATGCGCCTGACCACGCCGTAGGCCAGCAGCGTGATGGCCACGATCGTCGGCACCGCGAATTCCGCGACTGTTTGCAGCGCGCGGCGCCGTGCCTGGAGCAGGCTTTCGAGCCCCACGGTCGCTGTTGCGACATAGGCCGGGTGTCGAGGAATCAAACGGACCGCCTGGACGATCGACTCCGTGCGCTCCTCCTGCGGAGACCGCGTCCGAAACGCCTGTCGTACCAGTTCGAGCGTCTCGGCGCGCTCTTCGGTCGACGTGCTCGCCACGACGTCGACATCGCCCGTCTCTTTGACACGCAACACCGTCAGCACGTCGAGCGACGGATCCGCGCCCAGCAGATCGTGTAGCGCGTCCCTCAGGTCCTGCGGATCGAACGGCTCGTCCCGAGCGGACAGCTCGTCGACGACAGACTGACACGCCAGGCGTGCCGCCTCACCAAGACTGCGATCGATATTGCGTTCCCAGGCTCGCTCTTCGAGAAACGCGACGCTCGTGCCGACGAGCGCGACGATGAGTCCGACAAAGAGCGACAGCGTGACGCTGAGCGTCCGGAGCTGGTGCCACGGTGAGGCTGCTGACTGGGGCAACTTGTCAGGCAATGTGTGGCGTTCTTGCAAGAATGGCGCTCGACACGCGCCGATTCTAGCGCGGTTGGAGACGGCACGGCCTTTGAGAGACACGCTGCGAGGTGCTCCACCGACAGCGGGCATGAGCTTCCATGTCACTCTCACATCCTGCGCGTGCTCTCGTGATGTCGCTGCTGGCGTTTGGAACTGCGGTGTCGGCCGCCCCGCCTGCGAGCCCCCATGCAGATCAGACGGTTCGCGCGGCCGATGCATTCTCATCGGCCGGCAGCACACCTCTCAGGTTGACCGGAACACTGCAGACCTACGATGCCGAGGAGGGATCCGTCGCCGTCGAGACAGCGTCGGGCAAGGTCCGCCTGTCGGTCACACCAGAGAGCCGCATTCGACAGGGCCGTCGGACGATTGATGCGTCAGTGCTTCGCAGCCGCATTGGGTCAGCGGTTGTGGTCCGGTACGTGGAGTCTGACCGTGGTCGTGTCGTGGTGTCGCTCACGGTCTCCGGGCGCCCCATCGTCGCACCACACTGAGGCGCATTTGAGTCATGGGTTCCCGCTTACATGCGCGCGGCTCTTCACGAGTCGCGTGCGGCGCGAGAGAAGGCCACCCGCTCGAGGACGTTGGCGATGAGGGCCGTCCAGCCTGTCTGATGACTGGCGCCGAGTCCTCGCCCGTTGTCGCCGTGAAAATACTCGTGAAACAAGAGTAAGTCGCGACTTTGCGGATCGTTGTCGCGCCAGTCCCGACGCCCCAGACACGGACGTGAACCATCTGCGCCGCGGAGGAACAAGCTCGCAAGTCGCCCCTCGATTTCTTCCGCCACCTGAAGCAGGTTCAAGCGCACGCCTGACCCAGTCGGACATTCCACTCTCAAGTCATCCAGATAGAACCGGTGGTACCGCTTCAGCGCGTCGATGAGCAAGTAGTTGACGGGAAACCACACCGGTCCGCGCCAATTCGAGTTGCCTCCGAAGACACCGGAGTCCGACTCGCCCGGTGCATATCTGGTCTCGAGGCGAGAATCGCCGACGGTCAACACCCACGGCTGGTCGGCGTGGGCCTTCGACAGGGAGCGGACGCCGTGTGGTGAGAGAAACTCGCCTTCGTCCAGTAGACGGGCCAACACACGTTCGAGGCGATCGCGCGTCGGCACAGCCAGCAGTCGACGTGTCTTCGACGGATCGGCAGGCAGGAATGCCGAATTCTCGGACAGGCCAGGTTTGTTGGCGAGAATCCAATTGAGCCGCGAGCGGAAATGCGGGAGTCGCTCGAGAAGATTCGCGTCCAGTGTTTCCGCCGCGAACAGCGGGATGATGCCGACAATCGACCTCGCGCGGAGCGACATAGCGCTGCCGTCGACCGAGAGCAAGTCGTAGTAGAACCCGTCCTCGTCGTTCCAGAGGCCAGTGCCGCCGAGCGCGTTCATGGCCTGCGCAATGGACACGAAGTGTTCGAGGAACTTCGATGCGATATCCACGTACGCAGCGTCGTGCTTTGCAAGCTCCAATGCGATCGACAGCATCGTCGTGCAGTAGAACGCCATCCAGGCGGTGGCGTCGGCTTGCTCGAGCCGGCCGCCTCCGGGCAGCGGCTTCGACCGATCGAACATGCTGATGTTGTCCAGTCCGAGGAAGCCGCCGCTGAACAGGTTGTCGTCTTCTTCGTCGTGGCGGTTGACCCACCACGTGAAGTTGACCAGGCACTTCTGGAAGACACTCTCGAGAAACAGCCGATCGGCGCTGTCTTCCTGACTGGCCGACAACTGGTAGACGCGCAGGGCGGCCCAGGCGTGTACGGGCGGATTCACGTCGCCGAACGCGAATTCATAGGCGGGCAACTGTCCGTTTGGGTGCATGTACCACTCGCGGCACAGGTGCACCAGTTGCCGCTTCGCCGACGCCGCGTCGATTCGCGACAACGCCACGCAGTGAAACGCCAGGTCCCAGGCGGCGAACCACGGATATTCCCACTTGTCCGGCATCGACAACACGTCTCTGGCGTACACGTGTGGCCACCTGGCGTTGCGTCCACTCTTTCGCTCTACCGGCGGAGTCGGTTTCGCTGGATCGCCCTGAAGCCAGTGGTCGACGATGTAGTGGTAGAACTGATGCGACCAGAGCAGACCGGCATCTGCCTGTCGAACAATGCGCCGCTCGTCATCGGTGAGAGGGGCATTGCGCGATGCAAGGTGGAATTCATCTGCCTCCCAGCGTCGCTGCTCGAACGTCCGCTCGAATGCCGGTCCAAACGGCTCGTCGGCCGGTTCGTTTGCAGGCGAGGCTGTCAATCTGAATCGAAGGGTGACGGTCCCTCCGCCAGGAATCGTCAGCCGATACCACGCCGCTGCCTTCGTACCCTGCGTCCGACCCGCCACCACCTCGCCGCGTCCGTGCACGACGACGTCGTGAAACGCGTCCTTGAACGCCATGTGAGGCGTCTGAATGCCAAACAGGCGCGAGACATTCGTTTCGTTGTCGGTGAAGAGAAACTCCGGTTTCGTCTCATCGATAGCGTCACACGAGAAACGATAACGACCGAGCGACGGGTGATCGCACACAAGCTCGCCAGCTGCGTCCAGCGAGATGTTGCCCATCGGCCAATAGCCCTCACCCTGGCGTCCCCATGACCACGTGTTGCGAAGCCACACCGTCGGCAACACGTGGAGCGTGGCGGCTGCGGCTCCGCGGTTCACGCAGGTGACGCGAATCAGAATGTCTTCGGCATCGGCCTTCGCGTACTCGAGGAACACATCGGCGTACCGGCCTTCGTCGAAGACACCGGCATCGTCTATTTCGAATTCGGGCGAGCCGTGCCCGCGTCGCCGGCTTTCCGTGAGCATCTGCGCGTACGGGTAGGCGACCAGCGGGTACTTGTAGAGCGCTTTGAGATAGGAGTAGGTCGGCGTGGCGTCGAGGTAATAGTAAAGCTCCTTGACGTCCTCGCCGTGATTGCCCTCCTCGTTGTCGAGACCGAACAGTCGTTCCTTGAGGATCGAGTCCTGTCCGTTCCACAGCGCCAGTGAGAAGCACAGACGACATTCGCGATCGGTCAGGCCAAGCAGACCGTCTTCGCCCCAGCGGTACGCCCGGCTGCGCGCATGGTCGTGCGGCAGATAGGACCAGCAGGTGCCGCCCTCGGAATAGTCTTCGCGGACAGTACCCCATTGACGTTCGGCGAGGTACGGCCCCCACTTCTTCCAATTCCGCATCCGCTGCTCGTCCGCCTCGAGACGCGTCCGTTCAGACTCGTGCGCGCTCACGCTTCTTCTCGGGAGCTGACGTTGGAAGACGGCGAGACGGCGACTGCGCGCATATCTGACGGGGTCCTTTCAGGCCACGAACCGTTCCTTCTTGCAACGACGAGTCCGCGAAGAGTTCAGCGACCCGATCGATCCAGGAGCTGGTCGAGTCGAACCAGAAGTTCTGCGTGCCGCTTGGTGTCGAGTGACGGCTCTTTGCCCTTGAACGTCAAGGATCCGCCTGGCTCGAGCACCGCGCGTTCAACGTCCGCCAGAGACGTGAAACCCTGTTTGTGCGCCGCAGACAGCAGCTCGCTCGGCGAGAGGAGCTCGCGGCCAAGCGCTGCTCGATTCATGACACCATTCTCGATGAGCACGCTCGGCTCCCCATCGATGAATCGCTCGACCCGACGATGGCGAAAGGCGAAGCGCACGACCAGGTGATTGATGGCCAGCAGCGTCGTGGCGCCAATGAGCCCGCCTGTCACCGTGCTGTCCTCGCCGATGATGGCGTTCTGCACCGTGTTCGAGAGTGTCAGCAGCACGACGAGGTCCAACGGATTCAGCTGCGCGAGCTCGCGCTTTCCGCCCAGCCGCAACGCGATGATTAGAAACAGATAGACCACGACGGGTCGCGCGACCTTCTCGAAAATGGTTTCGAGAGCGGGCGGGGCCAACGTGAACATGTGCATCACCAGATCGTGCATCGGTTCTCCTTGTTCAATCCCTTGGCCAACGGCAGGAGGAGGCGTGCGCCGAGTTGCGCAGCATCCATGGTGTAGCGGACATGCGCGGGTGGGGCAGTCGCGTGACCGCCCGCGGAAGGCGCGCGTCCCCGGGCTGCTTCAGCGGAGACAGATTACTCTGACGGGAAACGCGAGCCACGGCGGTTTTCGCCCGTGGCTCTGACGAGTCGATGTCGCTCGAGGCTACTGTCCGCTCGGCCTGGTCCCTTTGGGTACCAGCTTGAGCAGCTTGCCGGCGATGGTTTCATCAGTCAGCAAGTAGAGTGCGCCGTCGGGTCCCTGGCGCACGTCGCGGATACGGGCGCGCACGGGAAGGTCGGTCAACAGTCGTTCCTCGCCAATGACCTTCTCGCCGTCGAGTGATACACGAACGAGGTCGTTGGTCTGGTGTCCACCAATGAACAGGCTGCCCTTCCACGCGGGGAAAAGGCTGCCGGTGTAGAACGCCATGCCGCTCGGGCCGATGACCGGGTCCCAGTAGTACAGCGGCTGCTCCGTTCCTTCCTTGGCCGTCAGGTTGCCGGTGATCGGTCCTCCTGCGTACTCGATGCCATACGCGACCGAGGGCCAGCCGTAATCTTTGCCCTTTCGCACCACGTTGAGCTCGTCGCCGCCTCGCGTTCCGTGTTCCACTTCCCACAGTTCGCCCGTCGTCGGATGGATGGCCGCGGCCTGGATGTTGCGGTGGCCAATCGAGAAGATCTCTTCGCGAGTGCCAGGGCGACCAACGAATGGGTTGTCCTTCGGGATCGAGCCATCAGCATTGATGCGCGCCACCTTGCCGAGCAGACCGTCCATGCGCTGCGCCTGCATGCGCCCTTCAGTGATCGAGCGCTCGCCGTGCGTGATGAGCAGCGTGCCGTCCTTCAAGAAGTTCAGTCGCGAGCCGTAATGTGCGGTCGAGTTGAGCGATGGACCCTGGTGATAAATCACCTGTGCACCCTCGACGCGCGCCGGCGGCCCCTCGACGAGCTTGCCTCGGGCAACGGCGGTGTTGTTCGAGCCGTTCTCGCGCGGTTCGGCGTAGCTCCAGTAAATGAGATTGTTGGTTGCGAAGTTCGGGTCGAGCGCCACGTCGAGCAAACCGCCCTGGCCCCGGTTGTCAACCGCGGGCAGTCCGCCGATCGGCTGCGGGACGAGTGTGCCGTCTGCATTCACCATGCGCAGGTAGCCGACGCGCTCCGTCACGAGCATCTTGCCGCTTGGCAGGAACGCCATGCCCCAAGGGTTTCGCAGGCCGTTGATTGCCGTGACAACCTCGAAGGCCACCCCGAGTTGTTTCACTGGCGCATCAGTCTGGCCGGCAAACGCCGGCTTCTGCGCCGGCGCGTTGGCTGGCCGAGGATCGGCGCCAGTCGATTGAGCCGAGGTGTTGACGGCGACACCAACGGCGAACAGCGCGACGATCGCCGTTGTTGAAAAGGACACGTTCTTCATGCGGATTCTCCTGCAGACCTTTCAATCAGGCTTACGAGCTAACTGTCAAATGCGGCTCGTGACCTTACTCGTTCACTAAGGACCCGGAAATGAATAAAGGTGCCAAGTCTGGCCGCCGATGCATCCCGCCGGGCTTCGTTGCTCATCGCTTACATACGCCCGGTATGCGCGCTCCTCGCGCCTCGCCGGGCGGGCGCCTCGACGCCCAGACTTGGCACCCTTATTCACTTCCGGGTCCATTTGGAGATCGTAACCGTCGGGGTCGGTCCGATGCACGCTTCAAGATGATACGTTGGCCAGCGGTCCTGGCTGACCCGCAGTTGACGTCTGACGACGCTGATCCGCTGTTGTACACTCGCCGAAGGATGACGTCTCGCAGGTTCATGTCGGCGCTCCTCCTGGCGCTGCTGGTTGGCGTCGGTGTCGTCGCCCGTCAGGCCCAACAGCTTCAACAGACCCAACTGACGCCGGCGAATCCCGAAGCCTCGAAGCTCACTGTCCGCATCATCGTGGTGGGTACGAGCGACGAGGCCGAGCGAGTGCTTCAGCGTGTGAAGAACGGCGAGGCATTTGCGGCGGTCGCACGTGCCGTGTCGGTTGATCCGAGCGCGAGAAGCGGCGGCCTCCTCGGTGCCATCGACCCATCCACCCTACGCGGGGATGTGCAGCGCGCACTTCAAGGCCTTCCCATTGGTCAGTTCTCGGCCATCGTTCAGGTTGCGACAGGCTTTGCCGTGCTGCAGGTGGTGCCTGATACCGGAGGTACACCGGCTGCGATCAACCCCGCGAGCCTGGCTGCCATCAGCGCCGTGGGCAATGTGAAGTACGTGCCGGATGTGGGCGGCCTGCCTGAAGCGGAGGCCGTGCTCCGCGAGTTCCCAAAAGCTGCCGGTTGGGAGCTGGACCCTCGCGCCATCTGCCAGGCACGGCAGGACTCGCTCTTCGCCGGCGCACAACTCTTCGACGATTTCTTCGCACCCGCAGCGGCAGACATTCGAAAGGGTCGTCCGCCCTTCGAAGTCATGCAAGCACACCTCGGGCACGCGCAGCTCCTGGCCTATCAGGGCTCGATGACGCGAGCCGTGGAGCACTACGAGCAGGCGTATCAGCTCGCGAAGTCAGGCGTGCCAGGCGCGCTTCCTCAAGTGGAAGAAATGCTGGGTGTGGCGTACCTGCATAAAGCGGGAATCGATAGTGGCGTGTTTCGCCAGCCGGAGGACTTCTGTTTGCTCCCGAACCGGCCAGGGCGCGCCTATGCGAAGACGACGGACGTCGAGAAAGCCATCGCGCAATTCACGATGTATCTCGAGCGACGCCCCGACGACCTCGAAGTTCGCTGGTTGCTGAACCTCGCCTACATGGCGCTGGGCACGTACCCGGACGGCGTCCCCGCGAAGTTTCGCATTGACGCCAGTGCGTTCGCCTCCACTGAGGATGTGGGCCGCTTCCGCGACGTCGGACCGCAGACGGGGCTCAATGTGTTCGCTGCGGCTGGCGGAGTGATTGTCGATGATTTCACCGGCTCCGGACGCCTCGACGTCGTCACCTCGAACTGGTACGCCTGCAGCCCGATGCACTACTTCGCGAACACGGGCGACGGCACATTCACGGACCGATCGCCTGCGGCGGGTTTCCGCGATCAGGTCGGCGGGCTGAACCTCGTGCAGGCCGACTACAACAACGACCGCTGTACCGACATTCTGGTGCTGCGCGGAGGGTGGGAAGTGCCGCAGCGCAACTCGCTGCTCAGGAACAACTGTGACGGCACGTTCACCGATGTGACCAACGACGCGGGTCTTGCCGCGCCAGCCACCAGCACGCAGACGGCGGCGGTGGCAGATGTGAACAACGACGGGAACCTCGATCTGTTTGTCGGCAACGAGAATCAGCCAGCGCAGCTCTTTCTGAGCGACGGTCATGGTCACTTCACCGATATCGCGAAGAGTGCCGGCGTGGGGCGACAGTCGTTCGCCAAGGGCGTCGCTGCCGGCGACTATGACAACGACGGCTTCGTCGACTTCTACGTGTCCAATTACGACGGTGCCAATTTTCTGTATCGCAACAAACACGACAACACGTTCGAAGAGCGTGCGATACCCGCCGGCGTTCCCGGACCTGGACGGGGCTTCGCGACCTGGTTCTTCGACTACGACAACGACGGCTGGCTCGACCTGTTCGTGACCAGCTACTTCATGTCGGTCGACGACACGGCGCGCACTTACCTCGGGTTGCCCCACAACGCATCAACCATGAAGCTGTATCGAAATCGAGGGAACGGCAGCTTCGAGGACGCGACAAAGAGCACCGGGCTGGACAAGGTGTTCATGCCGATGGGCGCGAACTTCGGCGACATCGACAACGACGGATACCTCGACATGTATCTCGGGATGGGCACGCCGTCCTACGCGTCGATTGCTCCGCACGTGCTGCTCCGCAACAAGAACGGAAAGTCGTTTGTGGATGTCACCGCTTCGTCCGGCACCGGTGAGATTCACAAAGGGCACGGCGTCGCGTTTGCCGATCTCGACAATGACGGAGACGAAGATATCGTCGCGGAGATTGGCGGGGCAACTCCAGGCGACAGCCATGCGATGCGCGTATTCGAGAACCCCGGGCACGGCAACGACTGGATTGCGCTGAAGCTCACGGGCGTGAAAAGCAATCGCTCGGCGCTTGGCGCGCGGATCACCGTCTCGGTCGAGAGTAGCGACGGAGGCCGACGCACGATCAATCGGCAGGTGAGCAGCGGGGGATCGTTTGGCGCATCGCCGCTCGAGCAGCACATCGGACTTGGACGTGCACCAAAAACCGTGGATGTGGACATCTGGTGGCCGGCGAGCAATACGCGTCAGCATTTTTCAGATGTGCCCAGAAGCACGGCGTTCGCTGTCGACGAACTCGCGACCTCGTTCACGCGAGTCGAGCGGAAGCCGGTCAGGCTTGGCGGCCAGAAGCGGACGGAGTGATGCGGAGGATCGCCGCGACTCTCCTTGTCCTTCTCCTGTTGGCGGCGGCCTTCCCGCGGTCCGCGGCTGCAGCGCCCAGGGAATATCCGGTCACCGGCATGATCGTGCGCGTGGATGCGGGCGCACGCAGCTTCAGCGCATCCATTCAGCCGATTCCAAACTTCATGCAGGCCATGACCATGCCGTTCGAGGTGCGGCAGTCGTCCGAGCTTCAAGGGCTGGCTCCCGGCATCGTCGTGGCCTTCTCGCTGATCGTGGACGGCAACTCGTCCCACGCCGAACGTATCCGGGTCGTGCACTACGAGAACACGGCACAGGACCCATTCAGTGCGAGCCGCATGAAGCTCTTGAGCGATCTGGCGGCGGGGCGCGGCGGTCCTGCAGTGGCAACGCTCGCGGTTGGTGCGCTCGTTCCCGACTTTACGCTGCTGGATCAACGCCGCCGGTCCGTGTCCTTATCGCAGTTCCGCGGCAAAGTGGTGGTTGCCAACTTCATCTACACGACCTGCGCGCTGCCAACGTTCTGTTTGCGCCTGGCCAACAACTTCGGCGTCCTGCAGCGGCGCTTCGCCAAGGAACTGGGACGCGATTTCGTGATGCTCACCGTGACATTCGATCCCGCACATGACACGCCTGATGTGATGGCGAAGTACGCGAGTCAGTGGAATGCGAATGCCGACACGTGGCGCTTCCTCACAGGACCGCCGGCGGATGTGGACCGGGCATGCCGGCTATTTGGCGTCCGCGCGTTCTCGAATGAGGGGCTGTACGACCACTCGCTTCACACCGTGATCATCGATCGTCAGGGACGTCTGACCGCGAACATCGAAGGCAACGAGTTCACGGCGACGCAGCTTGGCGATGTCGTTGCCGGAGTGATCGCGCCGCCAGCCGTCGCACGCTGATCGGCACGTCTGCCCTTCGCTGCTGTGAGCCACTCGAGTCGCTCGATCGCCGCGTCGGGGCGACCGTGCCCACTCCTCGTGCACTCCTGAAAAGACTGAAGCGGCGCGGTCACTTATACTCGCTTGATGCACTTCGCCGGCGCGGCTTTCTTGCTGGTAGCCGCGTCGCCGATCTGGCCACTGGCCAACCTCGTTGCGCGCCCCAGGTTCGTGTCGACATTCCCGCGAGTCGTGATCGCGTTTGGCGGCTGCATCGCGCTGTACCTGGCAACACTGGGCGTGGCAGCGCTGTGGCTTCCGTGGGTGCTCCCGTGGGTGGCCGCAGCGGCCGTCGTCTGGAACTTCGGGTTGTGGTGGCGCTCGCGTGACCGGTACGGTGCGAGCCGAAGGTTGCCCCCAGGCACGCTTGCCATCCTTCCGCCAGGCCCATGGACCGACCACTGGCACTACATGGGACTGGCACGCACCTACGGATCGATATTCAAAACGAGCCATTTTTTTCACCCGATGGTGTGCGTGATGAACCTCGAGTCAGGGCTGCGCCTGCTGAAGGAACATGACGATATCAGGCTGCGGTCGCCGAAAGTCGCGGCCGACCGGTTTCTGCCGTGCGGCTTCATGCGAGGCATGGAACCAGAGCATCACCAGATCTACCGAAAGCTGATCCAGTCGTTGATTACGCCGCGAGTACTCGCGGCGTGGGAGCCATCGATTGGTGTGGACGTTTCGGCGGCGTTGTCCGCTCTGGGTCGGAGCCCCGGCGGCGTGTACGCGAAGCCGGAGTGGGACCGCATGTTGATGCGTTCCTTCTCACGCGTGTTCTTCGGCATCACGCCAGGGTCCGACGCCTTTCGACAACTCGAAGCGGCGTTCGAAACCGTCGCCCTGATTGCCAGCCGGAGAATCTCCGTTCCGTGGCTTCCGTCCGAGCGACGCACGGAGAAGGTACTGGCCGATCTGTGCCAATTGCTCCGGCAGCAAACAGCGCCCGACTGCTTTCTCGCCGAACTCCGGCGTCAACCCGAGTTCGCTGATTCCGAACAAGCGCTCCGCCTTCTCGTGTTCATGATGTATCTCGGCGCGAGCGACATGGCCGGACTGCTCCAATGGACGATGAAGGTTGCGTGCGATTTCCCGGACGAGATCGCTCGTGTCCGCACTGCCGTCGAGCAGTCGGCGCCGAGCGATTCGCTCGGGCCGCTCTGCCGGCGATTCACCATCGAGACGCTTCGGCGGCACCAGGTTGAACATTTGTACCGTCGGGTGCTGGAAGACATCGAGTGGGAAGGGTTCCACATTCCGAAAGGATGGCTCCTCAGAATCTGTCTGGCCGAAGCACACCGTGATCCAGCCATCTTCTCGAATCCTGCTCGCTTTGAACCCGAACGACTTGCGCCTGACCTACCCGGCCAGAGTCAGCTCCTGCCGTTTGGTGCGTTTCGACGGTCCTGTCTGGGTGAGGGCCTGACGCACACATTTCTCGGTCAGTTTCTTCGGACCATGGTTCGCGACTGGAATTGCCGCCAGATCGGCGAGTCGCACGAGGACTATCGTGCGTGGCACTGGACTCCGGGTTCGGACTTCCGGTTCAGCCTCGAGCCCTGGCGGCGCGCATGAGCCGTGTGCCGCTGGTCTCGGTTGTCATTCCGCACTACAACGAGAGTCGACTGCTCGGAGAGGCCATTCGCTCGGTCGAAGCGCAATCCTTCACCGACTGGGAGATCGTCGTCGTGGACGACGGATCCACGCTCGAGCATCGCCGCGCCATCGCGCCGCTGGCCGGGCCGCGCGTGCGGATCGTCGAGCAGACCAATCAGGGGCCGGCTGTGGCAAGCCAGCGAGCGATGGATCTGGCCCGCGGCACGTACATCGCATTTCTCGATCACGACGACCTGTGGCATCCAGCGAAGCTCGAACAGGACGTGACGGCGTTGGACCGGCACCCGGACCTCGATCTGGTGTTCTGCGGGTTCCAATGGATCGATGACATCGGCGAGCCCATAGCGGCCCCACACCGCGCGCCGGCGGAGCGATTTGACGCACGAGCGCTGTGCATCGACTATTGCATCGGACCCACCGCCACCGTCACCCTGCGAGCGTCTGCAGCTCACGCAGCGGGCACCATGAACCCACGGCTTCGTCGCTACTACGACTTCGAGTTCTTCCTCAGAGTGGCATCGCTTCGCCCCGCCAATGTTGGTGCCAGCCGCGACGTGCTGGCGTACTACCGTCGACATGCCGGACAGCTGTCGGCTGATGTCGCGCTGATGCGAGCTGAGTGGACACAGGTCCTGGACGCCATTCGCAAATGCCCGGGGGTGGACGATGGAGTGGTCGCGCGGGCGCAATCAAACATGCATCGCTACTTCGCTTTTCTGCAGTACGAACAGCAGCACTTCCTGTCAGGCCTCGGGCTGCTCGGGCAGGCCTTCCGTCTTGCGCCAGTGGCGTTCGTGCAAGAGCCTCGCAACTGGCTGGCGGGTTCGGCCTGTCTGGCGGGATTGCTTCTGCCGCCGCGTGTGCGCGCAGCGGCTCAGAGCATGGTGGCCAGGCAACTCGATTCTGCTCGCTGAACACGTGCCGCGTCCTTGCCGAGGGAGCAACTGGCGTCGAGCGAGGCACGACATCAGGCCGCGCAGACAGTCGCAGCGAACGAATCGGCTGTCAGCGTACCTGCGACTCGAGTTGCGCCCACTCACGTCTGTTCGGATGCAGGCGCCGGCCACGCTCGATCCAGTCTCGTGCCCGGTCGCGCTGGCCCAGAGTCACCAGCGTTTGTGTGCCGCCGATCCACGCGTCGGCGAGGTTTGGGTCGAGCCGCACCGCTTCCTCGAACTGCTCGACGGCCGCCGGCAATTGACCGGCCCGATGCAGTGAATAGGCGAGCCGTACTCGCGCATCCGAGAGGTTGGGTGCATAGCGAACCGCAGCTTGGTACTCGCGTAAGGCGTCGGCTGGTTTGTTCTGCTGGTCGAAGATCGCGCCGAGACTGAAGTGGGCCTTCGCAAAGTCCGGCTGCGCGCGAACGATGGCCTGAAACTCGCGCTCGGCGCCAGCCGCGTCGCCAGACGCAATCATCGCGCTCGCCATCCAATAGCGAAGCGACGCATCACCGGGAGCCACAGCGAGCCCGCGCTGGAAGGCCTGGATCGCACCGGGCCAATCCTGCCGTCTGATCGCCTGCATCCCTATGCCTTCGTAGGACACCGCGCTGTCGAGCACCACGCTGGCGCCTTGCAGCAGCGGGTCTGGCAATTCCGGCGCGACGTTGCCTCGCTTCTGCAAGAGTGCGTCGGCCTTATCGGCGTGACCGGCGCCGCGGTACGCCATCGCCAGCGGGTAGTGCACCACCGAAGCGAGCGGGTCGACCCGCAGCGCGTGTTCCAGGCGCTCGATCGCTTCGTCGTAGGCGCGACTGGCGAGGGCGGCTCGACCGGCACCGAAGAGCGCGGCCGCCGACTCCGGATCGCGCGCGAGTGCGGCTCCATAGGCCGCACGCGCCGCGTCTGCGCGCCCGAGATCCAGATCGACATCGCCGAGCCACACGCGAGCGGGCAGATAGTCAGGCTTCAGCGTCAACGTCCGCTCGAAGGCCGCCGCGGCATCCTCGCGGTCGCCCTTGCGCAGGCTCGCATGTCCGCGCAAGTACGGCCACGCTGCTTCAGAGGGTTGGAGTGCCTCCGCGTGTCGATAGCAGAGCACCGCCTCGTCGAAGAACGTGGCTGCGAGCAGCACATGTCCGAGTTCGGCGTACCGCCGCGCGCGGTCGGCGTCAGAATCGGCCGGGTTGTTCGCGCCTGGACTCAGTGCCATGCCTGGACTTAGCGCGTTGAAGCGCGCTTGAATCTGCGCGTGCACCGGACTGCTGACAGAAGTCAGGTCAGGAAGGATGACCGGTGGAAGCGAAGCGGCAGCAGGTGCGACCGCGGCCTCGCTCTGCACGCCGGGAGTCGGCTGCGCACGACAGCCGCAGGCGAGGACCGGCACCAACAGAAGCCACAGTGCAAACGACACGCGCATGGCGTTACTTGGCCGTACCCTGAACGAGCGTGGTGTAGCGGTCCAGTGGAACCGAACTCCACTCTTCCGAGCGTCCGTCAGGCCAGATGACGCGCACGTGCGGCGCCTCCGTCGAGTTGCCGAGACCAACGAGCACACGAGGGTCGTTGGCCGATGCATAGCTTCCGTCCGCCCGGGCGCGTCGCCACACCGAGGGACCCTTCGTGCGTCGAACCTCGACGCGCGCACCCACCAGGTCGCGCGTCGCTGCAGCGTCCACAAGCCGCAGGCCCAGCCAGTGATTGCGTGTGCCGATCTCGTTGACGAGCAGTCTCGCCGGTCCCGCGCCGTTGACGACGACCACGTCGGTGTCACCATCGTTGTCGATATCGCCAAACGCGGCGCCCCGACCGACCTCGGCGAGGTCGAACACCTTGCCAGCCTGACTCGACACGTCTTCGAAGCGTCCACCTGTATTTCGAAAGAGCTGCTTGCGTTGACCGAGAGGAAAGGGGTCGTTCTTGCGGCCGAGTGTCTTGACGTTCTGGTTGACGTCGCCGTTCA
>JBEBGB010000425.1:0-4634 GCA_040081675.1 Vicinamibacterales bacterium | reverse complement strand
CCGGGCTCTTCTTCTTCACGCAGAACTACGACCAGGATGCGGTCAACACCTACGCGCCGTTCGTTCTCTCGTCGTTCGTTCCGTTCAGTGTTCAGCAGCACTCGCCGACGGCGGCGCTCGACGACGCGGGAGTGGGAGTGTTCGGGCAGGGCACGGTGACCCTTCATGACCGGCTCGACGTCTCGATTGGCGCCAGGGTCGACCGGGAGTCGAAGGACGCGTCGCTCGTCACGTCGTACACGCCGGCCATCGCGCCGTCCTCCACGGTGAAGGCGGACCGATCGTTTTCGAACATCTCACCGCAGGCCTCGGTCAGCTACCGCATGCAACCAAATCGCATGCTCTACGCGTCGGCCGGTTCCGGCTACAAGTCCGGAGGGTTCAATCCCGCGTCTCCAGCCGGAGCGGAAGCTTACGGCGAAGAACACGCCTGGCAGTTCGAAGGCGGCGCGAAGACGACGTGGGCGGATGGACGCGTGCTGGCCAACGCCGCTGCGTTCTACATCAAGTGGGACGACCTGCAATTGAACCTGCCCAATCCCCAGGTGCCGGCGCAGTTCTACACGGCAAACGTGGGTCGTGCGCGCAGCGCGGGCGTCGAGTTGGAGCTGACCGGGCGGCCGGTGCCGGGCCTCGATCTGTTTGGTGTCCTGGGTTACACGAACGCCCGATTCAAGGACGGCAGTGTCTCGAGCGGACTCGACGTGTCCGGCAACACCTTGCCGAGCGCACCTGACGTGACTGCAACTCTCGGCGCGAGCGTCAACCGCAGCATGGCAGCGTCGCTCTCCTTCCTTGCCCGAGGCGAGGTCGTGTTCGTCGGCTCGTATAAGTACGACGATGCGAACACCGCGGGACAGGATGCCTATGCGCTGACCAACTTCAGGGCCGGCGTGCGGAAGGGGCTCGTGACCGGCGAGGTGTGGATCAGGAACGCGTTCGATCGGCGCTACGTGCCCATCGCATTCGCCTACCCCGGCCTCGCCCCGTCAGGGTTTGTCGGTGAGATGGGGCGGCCCCGCACCTTCGGCGCGAGCGTTCGCGTTCAGTTCTGATCCAGGCCTGCCCTCGAATCTTCGCCAGCGGGATGCGTGCGGCTGAATGCAGATGTGAACGCGTCTCACGAGATGCCAAACCACGCCACAAGCGTCGCGCGGAGCCGCAAGAACGCTGCGTCCGTGCAATTCGCCAGGCTGATCCTATGAGCGACGTGTTCATAGCGCGCGGACGATCGCGGCACACCAGACCGCCTAAACGCGGCCTCGAGCGCTTCTTTCGGGCGGCTCGGTTTCCCGTTTCCGTCGAATACGAAAGACTGAGACTGAAGCCAATCACGAATTCCCTCTGCGAACGTCCAGTTCATTGTCGCTCGGAGGTGCGTTTCGGCTCCCCACATCCAGACGTCAACCTCTGGTTGAATGATGATGGCCTTCGCCCGCTGACCCCAGGCATGCGATAGAGCATGGTCCAAGTGCCCCTCGAGCTCGGCCGGCCCCAGGTCCGATCCGCATCCTTCGTAGTCCAGCACCATTGCGGCGTGAGAAAAGCGCCCACGCTGGACACCTAGGACTTGGGAGCCCCGGCATCGAACACCGCCGTCGCCTTGCTCAACAAGGATCTGGAAGTCGATTTCCCTGATTCCGAGCGCCTGGTGGCGGCTAAGCGCACCTCGGATTGTGTATTCCGTATTCTTGTCGGGAACGAGCAGGAGCAAGTCGCGCATCAAGCTAGCTGAGAATTCCGGAAGCAAACATCACACCAAGGTCCGGCTCTCCTCGCTTCCAGTCCTTGAGCGCAGGATGTTCGTCGCCGGTCACGATGTCGGTCGCCCCAGAGGTGTCTTTTGCGAAGCAGAGGATATCGGACGGTTCAACCATGTTCAGGGCGATGGCGCTATGGGTCGCAAGCAGAACCTGACTCGAATACATCGACGAAAGCGACTGGACAACTGTCTCAATGGCTCGCGGATGGATGCCATTCTCAGGTTCTTCGATCAGAAACGTGCCAGCGAGATCAGGGAGGTACGCGGGAATTGTCAACGCCAGTAGACGCAGGCTTCCATCCGAAACCAACCAAGATGGAACGCGCGCCCCATTCGCGTATGTCAGGACAAGGTAACGATGGCGATCTTCGTCGCGTTCGATGGTTTCGACATCTGCGACATCGGCGAGCGCGGTCTTCACGTGCTCCAGCCAGCACCGAAAAGCTGCTGGGCTCTTTCGTAGGCTATCAACCACCCAGGGCAGGTTCGAGCCGTCGGGGAGAAAGTGCATGCCAACGCCAGGAGGGCTAGGCTGTCTAATTGCGAGTCCGTTAAGAGCAAAAGTCTGAACGCCCTCCTCCAGTAAGCGCTGGAACCATGTGCTCACTGGGAAGCTCTCGAGATCAGCGGGCACGTTGGCGAGGGCCGACTTGCCGCGTCCCAGGCGGAACGACGGCATATACGACTTCTTGCCCTCTGTGTAGTAGTTGTCGTTTCCACCAGGCTTCTTGGTGATCGCGGCTTTACGTCGTTGGCTCGAACTGACCAGCAACGATTCGTTGAGAATCGGAGGACGGGGGAACTCCAGCCGAGGCTGCGCCGGTTTATGTCCGCCTTCAAAGAGCCACAGCGTTTCATGATCGAGTCCGACCTGATCCGATGACTCCCCCAGTCCAATTTGGACCTGATAGCGCACGTGTGAGAAGCGCTTCTTGTCCTCAGCCATAGACGCGCGAATGTGCTCGGGAATCTTGGCTTCGACGGCGAGTTGAAAGTCCGCTCCTTCCTCGAGCCACAGCAACTTTCGGTAGTTGAAGCTTCGGTCGAAGACCGTCTTGCGCACGTCGCCTCGGTTGCGCATCAGGTCACCGAGGAAGGCAACGACGTCAAGGAACGTCGTCTTGCCGCTTCCATTGGGCCCGACCAGCGCCCGAAACGGTCCCACCTCTTGCTCGATTGCTTTCAAGCTGCGGAATCTTCGTGCCTCAACCCGTGTGAACATGAATTTGCCTGAGGGATTATAGCCGCCAAATCTTTGCCTCTGCTGTTGGCTCAACTCACTCGTGCGTGCTTGCCACTCGCCGAGAAGTGACACTGCGACGCGAGGCGCTCTGGCCCTTCATCGGCCCGCGCACTCTTGCGAAACGCAGGATGTCATTCTGAGCATTGCGATCGGCGTGTCGATGCTGAAGCGGTCGATCTTGCCTGTGACGAAATCACTGATGCGGGTTGGGCCATGCCAAAAGATCGAAGGCCTGAGATTGGGTCAGGCGTCGAGTCTGGATCAACCGGCTCGAGCGAATCATGAGAATCGATCCGGCTTGCCTTTTGAACACCAACTCGGTACGTTTTTGGTTGTGAGCCGCGCCGCAGTCGTTCTGGACCCGACGATTGCCCGCACTGTCCGGTTCCCCGCTTCCCTGCGAGACAGGCTTGCCGCCGACGCCAACCGCTGTGGGCGGAGCTTCGAGGGACAGGTGATTGCGTTGCTGCGTCGGCACTACGGCGGGGACGTCGACATCGCGCCAACCGCCGCCGATATCCTCGCGTTGGCCTCGGCCAGTCTCGAGGGTGTCCCGCCAGCGGACCTCCGAAAACCAAGACTCTCGAGCGTCAATCTTCGCTTGGTCGACTGGAAAGAAACGCCGAGCGATCAGGCACGAACCCAACGACCCACGAGGCGACTGACGTGCTCGACGACGAACAGCAACTCATCGCGAAGCTCCGGAAAATCGAGGCGTTGTTCGCCCGGCCCGGCAGCGAGGGCGAGCGCCAAGCCGCTGAGAGCGCGGCGGACCGGATCCGAGCGCGGCTGGCCGCTCGGGACGAGACCGAAGTCGCCGTGGAGTATCGATTCACCCTGACGGATGCGTGGTCCCGTTCCCTGTTCGTCACGGTTCTCCGTCGCCACGGATTGAAACCGTATCGATACCACGGGCAGCGCCGAACGACGGTGATGGTTCGAGTGGCCAAAGGGTATGTTGACCGAACGCTGTGGCCGGAGTTTCAACAGTTCCAAGCCGTCTTGCACGATCATTTCGCAAGCGTGACTAAACGTGTGATCGCGCAGGTCCTCGGCGACACCGAGGGTGAGGTCGAAGTGCGCGAGGGGCTCTCGCTCGGTGAGGGCTCCAATCCCTAACGCGCGCGCACGTCGTAGGCGGTCAACGTCTGCTGGTTCCTGATATAGAGCCTGCCGGCGTCGACGACCGGATGCGCCCAGGCAGGCGCACCAAGGTCGCGGATCTGAAAGCGCCCCTTCTCGCGATAGCCGGCCGGCGTCGCTTCGACCAGGCCGACCACGTGGTCTTCCCCGATGATGTAGAGGTGCCCGTTCGCAGCCGTCACCGCACCCTTCCCCACCGAGCGATGGCGCCACATCATCTTGCCGGTCGCGAACTCGAGACACGTGAGAATCGAGTTGTTGTAGCCGTACAAGTACCCGTCGACCAGCACCACACCGCCGTGATGGTTCTGCATCTCACGCGTGAAATAGATCTGCTGTGACCGCACTTCCCCGTTCTCGGCGCGAAGGCCGATCAGGGCGCCGCCCGTGCCGTAGCCCGACGTGTAGAACACTTTGTTGTCGAAGAACACCGGCGTGGCAATGTTGGCCGTGTTGTTGGCGACCTCGCGGACCCGCCACATCAGT
>JBEBGB010001300.1:0-1103 GCA_040081675.1 Vicinamibacterales bacterium | reverse complement strand
TACGGGGACGAATCCCGTGCCGGCCGCTTGCAGGTGAATAGTAGTTCGTTAGGCCGACATCGCCCGAAGCGCGCGAAAATCAATGATCTGGCTGCTACTCAGCGCAGGACCGCTTCTGTTTCTCACCGCGATCATCGCAGCCTCTTTGATCGCCAGCTTGGCGGGTACCCCCTCGGCCAGCATTCCGCAGCGGGTGACAGGCTGGATGCCGCACCTTTTGTTCCTCGTGCAAGTGGGCCTGCTGCTCGTGCTCGTCCTGACCACCTCGCTGTGGCGCCCTGTGGTAAACGTTGGAATAGCCTGGCAGGGGAATGTGGTTACACCCCTTCTCGCCGGGGCTCTGAGCGGTGGCACGCTCGCGTTCGTCTACCTGCGATGGATCGGTCCTGGTCTTGCGTATCTGCAGCGACACGTGGGGGACTACGTTCCGCCAGGAGAGCTGTTACCGACGCTCTCCAGCAGCGTGGGGCTCTTCTTCGTCGCGAACGTCTTGCTCGCACCCGTCGTGGAGGAAGTGCTGTACCGGGGCTATGCCATTCCCACGTTGACGGGTCAGGCAGGGCTGGCCGGTGCCATGGTGATCTCCTGCATTTTCTTCGGGCTGCTGCATTGGCCGGGAGGTCTTTGGTACATGATCGCGACCGGAGTGATTGCAGGGGGGATGTTCGCAACGCTCTACGTGTGGCAGGGCACCGTGTTGGCACCGTTGACCGCACATTTCGTGTTGAATGTCGTTGAGTTTGCTGTTGCCTGGCGAAACCGAGAAGGGTGAACGTTCGGAGTTCTGGGTTCAGGGTTTGGCGACGCGCTGAGAGCCCTGGGGCCGGCTTGATCAATAGCGCTTGGTCTGAACAGGACACCCCGCGAAATAGCTCCCCTTCGCCAGCTCCTCCGCGCAGCGCTGCCGTGCCCGTGCAACGCCTTCCTTGATGAGCGCGATAACATCCGCGTGTGTCATGGGTGCCATGTGGACGCCGGACAACGTCTCGACATCGAGCGTGTAGCGCTCGATGACGTCCATGTAGTTGTCCGGCCAGAACTGGAAATCGCGCGCGGCGGTCGCCATGTCCGCCTCCGCCATCACCTTCTGGCTGGGTGCGTAG
>JBEBGB010000424.1:0-4638 GCA_040081675.1 Vicinamibacterales bacterium | reverse complement strand
CAACTGTGCGCGCTGCTGCCGAAGGAGCGTTGGACCCGCGCGTCGGATTGCCTCATCCTGCATGGCCGCCGCGTGTGCAGGCCGAAACCGCTCTGCCCCACCTGCAACGTCCAGGAGTTCTGCGTCTACTTTCAGACGGGCGCGACGTCTGACGACCGCTTGTCCGAGCGTCCAGTGCGCGCGAAGAAGGCCGCAACGTCTGCCGCGACACCCGGCGGGAAGAAGCCTGCCGGCGCCGTGGCGGGCGCGAAGACCACGAAGACTGGCGCCAGGAGCAAGCCGCGTCACGCAGCGGCGTCTCGCGCGAAACGCCCCTCGCCCAAGGGCAAGCGTCGATCGTGACTCGCACGGAGTTCGAAGCCCACGTCGCGAGCGCGTTGCGCACTATTCCCAAGCGCTTTCGCGACGCCA
This sequence comes from Vicinamibacterales bacterium, assembly GCA_040081675.1. Lineage (GTDB taxonomy): Bacteria > Acidobacteriota > Vicinamibacteria > Vicinamibacterales > CAVVIG01 > CAVVIG01. Next base: position 4,227 of record JBEBGB010000424.1, on the reverse strand, counting down.
TGCAGAACATCGCCATCGTCGTCGAGGACGAACCGGGCGACGAGTTGTTGCAGGAGATGGAGGCGGACGAGGACGACACGCTCTTTGGCCTGTACGTGGGGACGCCGTTGACCGAACGGCAGTGGGGCCACGGCAACGTGCTTCCTGATCGAATCATCCTGTTCCAGGCCTCCCATGAACGTGAGGCGGAAGACGAGGAGGATTTGATCTGCTCGATCGCCGAAACGCTGATCCACGAAATTGGCCATTACTTCGGCCTGAGCGAAGAAGAGATCGAAGAGATCGAGGACCAGTACTGGCGCCGGCAGACGCATGAGGACTGAGTCCACGCCGCGTCCGGCGCGCAAGCGCTTCGGTCAGCATTTTCTCGAGCCCGTCTGGGCGAACAAGGTCGTCGCCGCGATTGCCCCCCAGCCCGATGAGGCCTTTGTCGAGATTGGCCCAGGTCCCGGCGCCATTACCCGGCCGCTGGCGAGCCGATGCGCGGGGCTCGTGGCGTGTGAGATTGACCGCGATCTCGGAGCCGCCCTCAGGGACGAACATCTGCCAGGCGTGCGCGTCATCGAGGGCGATTTCCTCACGCTGCCGCTCGAACGCCTGAGGGACGCGCTCGACGAGGTCGCGCCAACGACAGCGTCGTTCCGCGTCGCCGGCAATCTGCCGTACAACGTTGCGTCGCCGATCATGTTCCGGTTGGTCGAATTGGCGAGGCTCGGCCTGCCAATGCGAGACGCCACCATCATGCTGCAGCGCGAGGTCGCCGATCGTCTCCTGGCCAAGCCCGGCACCCGCGAATACGGAGTCCTCAGTGTGCTCATCGGACATCGAGCCCTGCCGACCCGTCTGCTGAACCTCCCCCCAGGGGCATTTCGACCGGCGCCCCAGGTCGACTCGACCGTGGTCAAGTTGACCTTCCACCTGCCCGAGCCGCCCGTTCTGAACGAGTCCGTGCTTGCGGGCCTGACAGCTGCCGTCTTCTCCCGGCGCCGGAAAACCATGGGCAACGCAGTTCTGGCCTACGGGGGCACGACCCCAGCAATTGCGGCAAAGCTGTTTGCCGAGACAGGCATCGACCCCCGACGGCGTCCCGAGACCTTGGCCATCGCCGAGCTCTGCTGTCTCGCCGACCGCCTGTCATTATTGAAGAGCTAGACATCTGGACTAGTACTGCGCGTTTCGCTGTGCTATAGTCCGACCTATCTTGTTCTCCCGACGCATTTTGTCGGCACATCCCGCCTCTTAAACTCGCAGGCGCACCCAGCAGCCTGCTCGAGCCGCCCCGCTGCGGCTCCCGACGACCACGAGCGTCCCGCCAGGGACGAGGTGTCCGTCGGTCAATGGTATTTACAGCTCGAATGCTTGAAATTGTTCCGCTCGGCGGACTTGGCGAATTCGGCATGAACATGCTGGCGCTCACCTGTGGTGGGACGACCATCGTGATTGATGCCGGAGTCATGTTCCCGGACCCCGAACTGCTCGGCGTCGACCGGATCATTCCGGACCTGACTTATTTGCAGCAGAGTGGCCACGTTGCGGCTCTCGTGCTGACCCATGGGCACGAAGACCACATCGGTGGCGTCCCGCATGTGCTGCCGTATATCGACGGTCCCGTGTACGGCACGGCGTTTACGCTGGCGCTGGTCGAGCCGAAGCTCAAGGAACACGGGCTCAGCGCCGCGGCGCTTCATCCAGTGCGCCCGCGGGACCGCGTGACGGTCGGTCCGTTCGAGATTGAATTCATCCGCGTGACGCACAGCATGCCCGACTGCGTGGCACTGGCGATCACGACGCCGTTCGGCGTGATCGTCCACACCGGCGACTTCAAGATCGACCAGACGCCGCTCGACGGCGAGCACTTCGACCTTCATCGTTTCGCCGAACTGGGCGCACAGGGCGTGTTGGCCTTGCTGGCCGACAGCACGAACGTCGACCGCCGGGGCTTCACCGGTTCTGAAACCGACGTCATGGACGCGTTCGAGGAGATCTTCACCAGTGCGCGCGGACGCCTCGTCGTGGCGGCCTTCTCGTCGAGCATCTTCCGGATGCAGATCGTGATCGACCTCGCCGAGCAGTTCGAACGCAAGGTGGCGTTCGTGGGGCGCGGCATGGTCCAGAACTCGGAGATCGCGCAGCGGCTCGGGCACCTTCGCATTCCGGCCGGTCTGCAGATTCGTGATTCAGAGGTCGCGAACTATCCCGCGCAAGACGTGATGTGTCTGACGACTGGTTCGCAGGGCGAGCCCATGTCGGCGCTGTCACGCATCGCCGTTGACGACCATCGCCACGTGAAGCTCACTGAAGACGACACGGTCGTCATCTCGGCGCGGGCGATTCCGGGCAACGAAAAGGCCATCGGGCGCGTCATGAATCACCTCGCTCGTCGTGGTACAAACATCGTTCATGAGGGCACGAAGCACGTGCACGTGTCCGGACACGGCAGCGAAGAGGAACTGAAATTGGTCCTCTCCCTGGTACAACCGCGCTACTTCATCCCCGTGCACGGCGAGTATCGCCAGCTGTCACACCACGCGCGTGTGGCTCGTCGGGTGTTTGCCGGACGCGAGCCGAAGCCCGAAATTCTCCTCATCGAGAACGGCGACGTCGTTGCCGTCGACGAGCGCGGGGCACGCGTGGCTGGCAAGGCGCCCGTCGGCCGGATACTGATCGACGGTACGCGTTCAGGAGAGGTGGGCGACGAGGTTCTTCGTGATCGGCGCCACCTGGCCGAAGACGGGCTCGTCGTACCGGTCGTGGCGATCAACAAACAGACCGGCTTGCTCGAGGGCGAACCCGACATCATCACTCGTGGCTTCGTCATGGAAGACAGCGAGGCACTCCTTGCGGACGGAGTCCGGCTGCTCTGCGAAGTGTTCGCTCAGGCGAGCCTCGAAGAGCGCACCGACCAGGGAATCATCAAGGAGAAGCTGCGCGTGGAGCTTCGTCGATTCCTCCGCAAGCGCTCGGGCCGGCGCCCGTTCGTGCTGCCGGTCATCATGGAGATTTGAGACTGTGAAAGGTTCGACCATTTCTCGGCGCGTGAGCGAGTTCGTCGGCGTGGCGCTGTTCGCCTCTGCGCTGTTCTGGCTTGTCTCGCTCGCGAGTTACGAGCCCTCGGATCCGGCGTGGTTCTTCAGTGCGGGGCTGCACGCGGCTCCCGTGAATTTCGCGGGCCGCGTCGGCGCCTTCATGGCGGAGTTGTCGTTCCAACTGACCGGATACGCGGCCTACATCATCCCGCTCGTACTCGTCGTCATCGGCTGGAACTACTTCTGGTGCCGGAATGTGGATGCTCGCGGGACGAAGGCGTTCGGCGCAACGCTGTTGTTCGTGTGCGTCGGCACGATTCTGAGCATGGCCCTCGGGACGATCGAAGTGTCTGGCAGGCCGTTCCGCTCTGGCGGATACCTCGGCGACTGGCTGTCGGCCCAGATGCTCGAATATCTCAACCGCACCGGTTCGATCATCGTCCTGCTGACGCTGGCGTTTCTTGCCGTCATCGTGTCGACGCAGTTCTCGTTCGGCCGCGCATCCGCGTGGTTGTTCAACGCAGGCTTCAGCCGAAGCAGCGCCTTGTTCACAGGGTTCCAGCAGTGGCGTGAAGACCGGCACCGCGACAAGCAACGTCGCGATGTCATCGCGAAACACACCAAGAAGGCCGGCGCCGACGTGGCCGCCGTCAATACCATCGTTGATCAGGGCCTGAAGGCGACGCGTCGTCGCGAGGTCAAGGAGAACGAGTCCGTACAACCGGCCGTTGCGCCGCCCACGGCGCCAAAGCCGATCCTTCCTTCACGACCGCCCAGAATGGCGACCCTGGCGCCTCCCCTGCCGCTGGTTGACGTCGAGCCGACCGCCAAGGCGCCCGCAGAACGGCGCATTGGCGACTACATGCTGCCGCCCGTCGCGCTGCTGGACGCTCCGAAAGCGGAACGCAAGATCGACGAACGGGAATTGATGGATGCCGCCCGTTTGCTCGAGGAGAAGTGCCGCGAGTTCTCGGTCGAAGGTTCTGTCGTGCAGATTCACCCGGGCCCGGTCGTCACCACCTACGAGTTCAAGCCGGACGCGGGCGTGAAGTACTCGAAGATCACGGGGCTCGCAGACGACCTCTGTCTCGCGATGCAGGCCGAATCGGTCTTGATCGATCGCATTCCCGGCAAGTCGACCGTTGGTATCCAGATTCCCAACCACACGCGCGAGCAGATCTCGCTTCGCGAGTTGCTCGAG
>JBEBGB010001299.1:0-1104 GCA_040081675.1 Vicinamibacterales bacterium | reverse complement strand
TAACGTGACAGCTCACCCGCGCCGGTAAGCGGCGCGCGAGCGACGCGGCGGCGTCGGGTGCAGCTGGAGTTAGACCGCTCAGTTCGTGATCTGATCACTTAATTGGATGGGCTCTCCAAAACGCGACCGCGGCCCGAACGACCTCCTTTGGTCGTTCGAAGACGGCCATATGACCAGTATTCTCCAACTCGACGAGCGTCACACGATTCGGCGCAGCATCCCGCAGCATTCGACCGTTGGCCGCAGGCGCCACTCGATCGTTAAGACCCTGAATCACAAGCATCGGGCTCCGCCCACCGAGCCACCACTCATCGACCGGCGTTTCTCGGCTGGCCCGAGCCACCGCGGCCCGGGCAGCAGGCCAATTCTCGCGAGCAGCCAGCAACGGCGCCGGGTCGGAACCAGGTGCAAGAAGGACCGTCTCAGCGATCTTGCGGAGTCCGTCAGTCGTGATTGTTGGGTCGTCGAAGTACCGATCAACGGCCGCTCTTGCGTCGGGATCTGCCGCTACTTTGCCACCTGCCGCCACGACGGTGACCGTAGCGGCTCGGTCCGGCCAATCCACCGCAACGCACCGCGCGATTCTGCCACCGACCGCTGGACCGAGAATGTGAGCCCGACCTCCAGCAAGCTGCTCTATGAGGCGCGCCACGTCCTTCGCGTAGTCGTGAAGCGAGAGATTGTCGAGGGACCCTGTGCTACCGCGAACGCCTCGAGCATTGATGGCAATTGCACGGAACCCCTCGGCAGCGATGGCCGGTCCAAGCACGTCGTAGTCGCGAGAAGATCCGCCTGCGCCGGGTATGAGCACGACGTTCTCGCCCGATCCCCAGGCCGTTACGTTCAAGGCGGCGACGCCGACGTTTACGCGTAAGTCGGTCCGTTCGCGCGACTGGCCTGACAGCTCGACCGAAGCCAGCGCCACGACAAAGAATGTCCCGACCAAGGAGAGATTCGGTTTCGCGATCATCTTCGTGGCATGTGTTTTCGTTGTCCGGTCTAACAGCCCGGCTCACCAGCGCCGCGCCCTCCGCGATGATACGCCGCTCGGCGGCGTCTGGTGCAGCCGGTGTTAGACGTCACGATGGAGCGATGTTGCTTCTC
>JBEBGB010000423.1:0-4652 GCA_040081675.1 Vicinamibacterales bacterium | reverse complement strand
CCGCTGCTTGGAAAACGACAGAACCGTTTTCCACAGTCTCCACCGCCATTTGACAACCGGTCATTCCATATCAGGCTATAGGCTTTGGGCCTTGCCTCCGGTCACACTGAGCTTCGCGCATCTCTCCATATCACGCTGTTCTACGTCTTCGTGAGTATTCTTCGGTCACGCGTGCAGTGGTGCGTTGCCAACCGCCTACCGCCAATCGCCCACCGCCCTTATGGTGCAAGCCGCTCGCGCACCCAGCCGGTGTGGCGCGTGAGCGTGTAGCGGATGCGATCGTGAAGCCGGTTTTGGCGTCCTTGCCAGAATTCGATTTCGGTCGGCGCGAGGCGATAACCACCCCAGGTCCGTGGACGTTCGAGCGGCTCGTCGCCCCGGGCAGCAACCGCAGCGAGTTCGTCCTCGAGCACCTCTCGGCCTGGAATGACGGCACTCTGGTTGGACACGATGGCACCGAGCTGACTGCCTCGGGGTCGACTCTGGAAGTACTCATCGGATTCGGCGTCGGACGTCCATTCGACCGGTCCTTGAATCCGGACCTGACGTTCGAGCACGTCCCAGAAGAAGGTGAGCGCCGCGTGAGGGTTGGCGGCAAGCTGGTCGCCCTTGCGACTGGTGCGATGTGTGTAGAACACGAAGCCGCGCTCGTCGAACCCCTTGAGCAGCACGACGCGAGCGTCGGGTCGACCATCGACATCGACCGTGCTGAGCGTCATCGCGTTGGCCTGCAGCATCCCCGCCGCGTGCGCCTCTCCGAGCCAGCCGCGAAACTGCTCGAACGGATCGGGGTTCGCGTCGGCGTCGCTCAAGGTGCCCGTCACGTGTTCGCGCCGAAGTCCGGCCAGCCAATCGGTCATGTGTCTATTCTGCCGCACCGCGGCCTGGCCGGAAGTGCAAGAGCTCTACCACGGAGCACACGGAGCGAACACGGAGTTCACCGCTCTTCTTTGAAATGAGCGCGACGACAGGCTCGGCGTGCAAGTGTGAGATGCCTACCGCCCAGAGCCTATCGCCCATCGCCTACGATCACTTGACAGTAAAAGGCACCGTGGCGCGGTTGCGATCCCACATGAACGCCAGCGTGCCGCCGGCCTCCGACATGTCGACAAACTCCCACGTGAGCTGCTCGACCGTATACGGCAGCGTCGCGAGCGTCATCGGCGCGCGCACGACGTCCTTGTCGCGCGTGTAGCCGAACGCCCCCCAGAGCTTCGTTTTGTCACCGGGGTTGAAGCGCTGTTGTGGCTGCCAGTCGGAGACGATGAGCGTCCAGTTACGTTCCTTGAGATCGATGAACAGCGTGTGTCCGCCTGGCGGTACCGTCTTGCCGTTGATGACCAGGGCGAGGTCGCTCATCAAGTAGGTCGAGATATCCGAGCCTGCGCGCCAGACCGGCGCGCCGTGATTCAGAAATTTGCCGTAGGTCGAACCCGATCGCCAGAGGTCGCGTCCACGCTTGATTGGACGGCCGTAGCTGATCTCGATCCACTTCCCGCCAACGTAGATCGGATCCTCCGCGCCCTCGTAGTGACCGCGAATCTCGGTCGCTGCATGTCCGTCAGGACTCGTGATGCGCCGCTGCGCCGAGAGCGATCCAGAAGCCAGGAGAACGAGTGCCAACACCAGGACAACTGTGCGTCTCATGATCGCGCCTTAAGGAAAAAGCTTCAACACGGAGAACACGGAAGGCATAGCACAACACACGGAAGCGACGGCAACTTCATGAATGGTTCGAACGGCTCTTCGTCCCGATGAGAGATGCGAGCCATTTCTCACGACCCAAAGAAACGGTGGTCTCCGTGCTCTGCGCCGTGACCTCCGTGTTGGTGCATTTTCGTGACCGAAGCTAAAGCACAAAGCCGGAAGCCGGTTCGCCATGCCAACCGCCCATCGCCTGCTGCGCGGTGCGAAGCGTGTTGCCTAGAGAGCCCAGAGCCCGTTTGCAGGCCAACCGCCCATCGCCTATTGCCCATTGCCTTCATCCAGGCCGGCGGAGTCCTTTTTCGCCCGGCGCACGCGAAAGAATTCCTGCATCAACTCCCGCGCTTCGTCGGCGCGGACGCCGCTGACCACGTCGAAGCGATGATTGTGCCCTGGAAACTCACCAGCGCGGACTGTCGATTCGAGCGCACCAGTGCGAGGTTCCGGAGCGCCGAACACCACTGTGGCAATGCGCGCGTGCACGAACGCGCCGGCGCACATGAGGCACGGCTCGATGGTGACGTACAGCGTCGCGCCGGTCAGCCGGTAGTTCCCGACACGGCGTGCGGCGTCGCGGATCGCCACCATCTCGGCATGTGCCGTGGGATCGCCTGACGAAATCGGTTGGTTGAAGCCCCGGCCCACCACCTCGCCGTTCAGGACCACCACCGCGCCGATGGGCACCTCGCCGGCGTCCCGGGCCATGCGCGCCAGCGCGAGCGCGTCAGCCATGAACTGGTCGTGACGGACGGCCGAATCAGTGTCGAACGTCATGGAATTCGAGCTAGCCCAGCCTCATATGTCTGTTGCCAGAAGTCCTTTGAATCCATCACTATAAGGGAGGACTCGATCGTCCAAATTCCGACACAAATGTCGCGTTCTCGGCGACTTCTGACAGACGGCCAATCCATGAGTACGAGTCATGGGTTGGATACGATGATTGTATTTTACTTCTGACTTAGTACTGGGCGATAACGTTACCTTCTCGCTGCCGACATCCCGGCAGGGCACACAACAAGAACGGCCATGACGCACCAAGGTTTGTACGACCCGCTCTACGAACACGACGCCTGCGGCGTCGGCTTCATCGTCGATATGAAGGGCCGCCGGTCGCATGCGATCGTGCAGCAGGCACTTCAGGTGCTCTGTAACCTGGCGCATCGCGGCGCATGCGGGTGCGAAGAGAACACGGGCGACGGTGCCGGCATCATGACGCAGATGCCCGACGCGTTCTTGCGCACGGTCGCGCCGGCCCCGTTGCCACCGGCGGGTGAATACGGCGCTGGCCTCGTGTTTCTTCCGCACGACGCCTCGGCGCGTGCCGCCATCGTCGGCCTGTTTGCTGGCATTGTTGCCGAAGAGGGACAAACGCTCATTGGGTGGCGCGATGTTCCGACCGACAACCGACTGGTTGGTCCGAGCGCAGTGGCCGTTCAGCCTTCGTTTACGCAGGTCTTCATCGGCCGCAGCGCCCGCCTGAACGGCGCCGACGCGCAAGAGCGTTTCGAGCGCAAGTTGTACGTGATTCGCAAGCGGGTGGAAACGGCCGTCGATGCGCTCGCCATCGACGCGGAAGCGAAGAAGTCGTTCTACGTCTGCAGCCTCTCCTCGAAGACCCTTGTGTACAAGGGGATGTTGAAGGCCGATCAGATCGAGCCGATGTTCCCCGATCTGGCGCATCCCGAGTACATGTCGGCTCTGGCGCTGGTCCATCAGCGCTTCAGCACCAACACGTTCCCGGCGTGGCCCCTCGCCCATCCGTTCCGTTTCGTCGCGCACAACGGCGAGATCAACACCTTGACGGGCAACATCAACTGGATGCGCGCGCGCGAAGGACTGCTCCAGTCGAGCGTCTTTGGCGAGGACCTGCGCAAGGTTCTGCCGGTCATCCGCGAGGGTGGCAGTGATACGGCCACGTTCGACAACGTCCTCGAGTTCCTCCACATGACGGGTCGGTCGCTTCCCCACGCGATCCTCATGATGATTCCCGAACCGTGGCAGAACCACGAGTCGATGGACGAGAACCTGAAGGCGTTCTACGAATATCACTCGTCGCTCATGGAGCCGTGGGACGGACCCGCGTCCATCGCGTTCTCGGACGGCACGGTCATCGGCGCGGTGCTCGATCGCAACGGCCTCCGGCCCTCTCGCTACTACGTCACAAAAGACGATGTGGTGATCATGGCGTCAGAGGTGGGAGTGCTGGACATTCCTGCCGAAGACATCGTGATCAAAGAGCGCCTGCATCCAGGTCGCATCTTCCTCGTGGACACAGCGCGCGGGCGCATCGTGTCCGACGAAGAAGTGAAGAAGGAACTCGCGGCTGCGCAACCCTACAAGCAGTGGTTGAAGCATCTCATCGACATCGACGACCTCGATGCCGCGCCCTATCTGCCTGCGCCGAGCCACGAAACCGTGACACAGCGGCAACAGCTCTTTGGCTACACGCACGAAGAACTGCGTGTGCTGCTGGCACCCATGGCGACGAACGGTGAAGAGGCCATCGGCTCGATGGGCACTGACACCTCGCTCGCGGCGTTATCAGACAAGCCGCGCCTGCTGTACGACTACTTCGCGCAGGTGTTCGCGCAGGTCACCAACCCGCCCCTCGACGCGATTCGCGAAGAGCTCGTCACCTCGATGGAATCGACGATCGGACCCGAGGGCAACCTGCTCGATCCGCGTCCCGACTCGTGCCGGCAGATCTGCATCAAGTACCCGGTCATCGACAACAACCAGCTGGCGAAGCTGCGTCACGTCTACGATCCCGGCTTCCGTGCGATCCGGCTCCCGATGTTGTTCGACACGTCGCAGGATGGTCCAGGGCTCGAGAGAGCCGTCGAGGATCTGAAGCGCCGTGCGCACGACGCGGTCGAGGCCGGCTACACCATCCTGATCCTTTCGGATCGCGATGCCGATCGCGTCCGCGCGCCCATTCCGAGTCTGCT
>JBEBGB010000422.1:0-4653 GCA_040081675.1 Vicinamibacterales bacterium | reverse complement strand
GCCACGGCTTTGATCGCGCGACCGTTCACCGTGATGTCGGCCAGCATGGCTGCTGACGACATGTCGTAGTTCCACAGCGGGTGATGCACGAACTGGTAGTGCCATTTGCGCTGGCCAGTCCTCAGGTCGACTGCAACCAGACTCTCGGCGAACAGGTTGTTGCCGGGACGATGGCCGCCGTAGAAGTCGGACGTCGGCGTCTCGACGGGCAGATAGACGAGCCCGAGTTCCTCGTCGGCGGTAATCTGCGTCCACACGCCCGCGTTGCCATTGACGGCCCACGAGTCGTTCTCCCACGTGTCGTTCCCGAACTCGCCCGGTCGCGGAATCGTGTTGAAGGTCCAGAGGAGCTTCCCTGTTCGTGCATCGAAGGCGCGCACAAGACCCTTGGTGTTGTTGTGCGTGCTGACGGTCGCGCCTTCCCTGAACGACGAGCCGATGATGATCGTGTTGCCCACGATTCCCGGAGTCGAGTGCACGCCGATCTCGCCTGTCTCGAGATCAATTGGTTGCCGGTTGCCGAACACGGCACCAGCCTTCAGATCCACAATGCCGTCCGTGCCGAACGAGCGCACGGGAGCTCCGGTCTTCGCGTCGAGCTCGACCAGGCGATATCCAGTTGTCACGTAGACGACGCGGTCGTCGCCTCTGCCGTCGGTCCAGTAGGACACGCCTCGTCCTGAGAGTTGACGCGGCGCCACGGCAGCGCGCTTGCCTTCGCGCAGGCTGTGCGACCACATCAACTCGCCAGTCTTGCCGTCGAGGGCAATGACGGAGCGTCGCGTGCCCGCAGTGGTATAGAGCACGCCGTTGATCGCCAGCGGCGTACCTTCGAGTTTGAATTCAGGGCGGGGACCGAAGACGTCGGTCTTGAAGCGCCACGCCACTTCGAGTTTGCCGAAGTTGGAGGCGTCGATCTGCGCCAGCGGCGAGTACTTCGCCCCGCGCATGTCGCCCGTGTAGTGGGGCCAGTCGCCAGCCGTCAGAGAGGGCAAGCGTGACCCGACAGTTCGGTCTTGACCGCCAAGCTGACCGGTCAGCATCCAGGCGATCGAGGCGGTGATTGAGAGCAGGGAGAGCAGGCGAAAACTGCGCGTCACGACTCCTCCTTTCGAGGTGCGCGAACGCTAACACAGATCCAGGTGGCACGGGCAGGAAGGTCAGGACGGTCTGGACGGCCGGGATGGTCAGGAAGGGGCAGAGGGTCGGGAGGCAGGCGGGGGCCGGCAGGGCGAGCAGGGCAAGGCGATCGCCCATTGCCCATCGCCACGAGGGTGCCCCTTTTCAGCTACCCTATGCGGGCTGCAGCCGAACGCGGCACAAGTCTGGAGTGCTCGAGATGAAGATGAACGCATATCGTCTGATGCTGGCCGCCGTGCTTGCGGCAGGCAGTGGCGCAACCATCGGGTTGGCCCAAGCGCCGATGAACGCCGCGGCCCAAATTCACATCGAGGCTGCCAGAAAGGCCGCTGGCACCGAGCACATGGCGGTGTTCGACCGCACCTGCGCGGCGCTGACGCCTCCGCCGGCGTCCAACCGCGCCGCCGCGCCAAGGCCGTCTGGACCGCCGGCGCGCGACACCTGGTACGCCGAGCCCGCAAAGGTGTTCGACAACCTCTACTTCCTCGGCCAGAGCGAGTATTCATCGTGGGCGGTGACTACGTCGCAAGGCATCATCATCATCGACGCCATCTTCGACTATTCAATCGAGGACGAAGTCGTCGGTGGGATGAAAAAGCTCGGCCTCGATCCGACGCAAATCAAGTACGTGATCGTCAGCCACGGTCACGGGGATCACTCCGGCGGGGCGAAGTTCCTGCAGGACAAGTTCGGCGCCAAGGTCATTCTGTCCGCCGTGGACTGGGACCTCCTGGAGCGATCAAAGAGCAATCCGAACGCTCAGCCCGTGCCTCGACGCGACATGGTCGCGACCGACGGCATGAAACTGACGCTCGGCGACACGACACTCACGCTATATATCACGCCGGGTCATACGCTCGGCACGATCTCCACCCTCATCCCCGTGAAGGATCATGGTGAGTCGCACCTGGTGGCAGAGTGGGGCGGCACGGCGTTCAACTGGGTGGCGGGTCCGGCGCAGTACATCACACCCGAACGTCCAGCGAAGTTCTGGTTCGATACGTACAGCAAGTCTGCCGAACGCTTCCGGGACATTGCCGCCAGGGCCGGCGCCGACATCGTGATTGCGAACCACACGCTGTTCGATGGGACCAAGACGAAGATTCCCGCGCTCGCCGCGCGAACGGGCAACCAGAAGCACCCGTACGTCATCGGGAAAGAAGGCGTGCTGCAGTACATGACTGTCGCCGACGAGTGCGCGAAGGCGGGACTGGCCTTACAGAACTAGAACAAGTTCTAGAGTTGGTGTTGTGGTGCGTGTGAAAGCTGCTCGGGCAGCAGGCCCGATGATGCGAAGACGTGTCGTCAAGAGCATGCTGCCAGCATGCTGCGTTGCGCTGCTGCTGTTGCTGCCGTCCGTTGTCGCTGCTCAACCACGTGCCACTGGCAGCGAGTCACAGCGATTCTCCTGGGCCACTGCCTGGGCGGCATCGGTTCAGGGTCCGTATCCGGTCGGCAACGCTTCGGTGCAGCCGGACCTGAAGCTGGTGTTTCCCGTTGCCCAGATGGGCGCGCGTAACCAGTCGTTCCGACTCATCGTGCGTCCCGACGTGTGGGGGCGCCAGCTGCGCATCCGACTCTCGAACGCGCTCGGCACCAAACCCGTGGCGTTCGACGATGTGTTTGTGGGGCTGCAGTTGAGCGGATCCGCCGTCATGAAAGGCACGAACGTGCCGGTGACATTTCAGGGGTCACGTGGCCTCACGGTTGCGCCAGGCGCCGTCGCCTGGAGCGATGCCGTCGACCTTCCGTTTGTCCCGCGCGGCGATATTGCGCCATTGGCTGGACGCAAGCTCGCGGTCAGCTTCCACGTCGCAGGCGACAGCGGTCCGATGACGTGGCACGCCAAGGCCTTGACGACCTCGTACGTGACCTTGCCAGGTGCGGGATCGCACAGCAGCGATGAACACGAGCAGGCGTTCCCAGCGAGCACGACATCCTGGTTCTTCCTCGATGCGCTCGACATGCTGACGTCGACCGACACACACACGATCGTAGCGTTCGGCGACTCCATTACAGACGGGACGGCGTCGACGCTCAACGGCGACGACCGGTGGCCCGATGTATTGTCGCGGCGATTGCACGCGCGATACGGCGACAGGGTGTCGGTAGTCAACGCGGGCATTGGCGGCAACCGAGTGGCCGGACCGGCGGCCTACACCCCTCAACAGCCGTTTTCAGGCGGACCGTCGGCGGTCCAACGACTCGACCGCGACGTGCTGAGCCTGACGGGCGTGTCCAGCGTAATCTGGCTCGAAGGCATCAACGACTTCGGTGCCTCAGTCGGCACGAGTGTGGACACTGTCCAGCAATCCATGCGCGACGTCGTGTCGCGGCTGCACGAGAAGGGGATTCGTGTGTTTGGCGCCACCCTCACGTCGGCAGTGGGGAACGGAAGCGCTGCCGACTCACTGGCGCGCGAGGTGAAACGACAGATGTTGAACGCGTTCATCCGCACCTCTGGAGTGTTCGACGGAGTGTTCGATTTCGATCGGGCCACCTCCGACCCCGCGACTGGCGCCATGCGCGACGCCTTCATCCCGAACAGCACGGACGGCGGCCCCGGCGACCACCTCCATCCCAACCGGCAGGGATACGCTGCCATGGCAGACGCTATCGAGATAGAGAAATTGGTGAATCGATGAATGAAGAAAAGCGCTACCACGGAGGGCACGGCACAAAACGACGGAGGTCACTGTTTCTTCTCCTAAGTGCTGGTTTCAACCCGTCGAGGCGGACCGTGTCTTGCCGGACGCGCTTCGGCACGAGTTCCTTACTTTGATAAACAGTGTTCTCCGTGTTTACCTCCGTGTCTTCCGTGGTGGAGTTTTTCGTGTCCGGTCATCGAAAGCAGAACGTCACATGAGCAGATCCTTTGCACTCGTCGCTCTTCCTCTGGTGGTCGCGTTGTCCGCCTGCAGTGGGCCGCCACCGAAGCATGTGCTGTACGTCACGAACGAGCGTGCCGGTACGGTGACGATGATCGATACGGACAAGCAGGAGGCGATTGGCACGATCACCCTCGGTAAGCGCCCGAGGGGAGTGGTGGTGAACGCCGACAAGACGCGGGTCTACGTCGCGCTCAGCGGATCGCCCATCGCCGGTCCGGGCGTTGATGAATCGACGTTGCCTCCGGCCGACAAGGGCGCCGATGGCATCGGTGAAGTGGACACGACCTCGAACACCTTGCTGAGAGTGCTGCGCGCGGGGTCCGACCCCGAAGGCGTCGCGCTCAGCAAGGACGGCACCCAGGCGTTCATCGCGAACGAAGACACGGGGCAGGTCAGCATCGTGTCGATCGCCGACGGCCACGTCTCGGAGTCGTTCAAGGTCGGTGACGAGCCCGAAGGCATTTCGTTGACGCCAGACGGCAAGCAGGCCTGGGCGACGTCGGAAGACGCCGGCGCTGTGTACGTGATCGACCTTGCGTCGCACGCCGTCGTGAAATCGATCGAGGTGGGTGCCCGACCCCGCTCGATCGCGTTTCTTCCAGACGGGTCGCGTGCGTACATC
>JBEBGB010001298.1:0-1108 GCA_040081675.1 Vicinamibacterales bacterium | reverse complement strand
TCGATCGGCGCGCACCATCGTCTCGATGTAGTCGTAGATCAGCCGGACGTGCCACGGCGTGTTGACGGAATGGAACCAGACCGCACGCCCATCGAACACGAGGCTCGCCACGTTGGCGAGCGCGCACGGGCCCAGGCAACCTGCCTTCGTCAGGTGGACAACGTTCCGCAGCTTGCGCCGAAGCCATTCGTCCTTGAAGGTGTCGACCGGCACGGCAGCATAGCCGCGTTCGGTGCGGCCACAACAGCACCCGGTGAAGCAGTACGAGAGATGCGCCCTCCGCTGCACCACGTTGATCGCACGGCCGTCCGCGCGAACGACGCGGGTCCGGAACATCGTCATCGCAGCCCTCCGCGCCGAATCACCCAGATCAGATATGGGCCACCGATGCAGGCGGTAATCGCGCCAGCCGGAATCTCAGCCGGGGCGAGCAGCACGCGTCCCAGCGCATCGCACGACGCCAGCAGCACGCCGCCGAGCAGGAAGGCGCACGGCATCAGCATCCGGTCGTCTCCACCGAGACGCCCCCTCAAGAGATGCGGCACGACCAGCCCGACGAAGCCGATCGGTCCGGTCAAGGCCACCGTCGTGGCCGCCAGGATCGAGCCCGCTACGTAGCCTTGAAAGAGCGCTCCGCGCACCTCTGCGCCTCGTGTCGCGGCCCACGCCTCTCCGACTGCAAGTAAGTTCCACTGACGGCCTTGGCGAATCACGATGAGACCTGTTCCGATGACGACCAACACGTAGACCAGAAGCGTTGGGCGTTCGATCGCATCGAGTCCGCCGATTAGCCAACGGGAGATGGCAAAAGACTGAGACATGCCCGTCAGGCCATGGACCAGGAGGATGAGGGCGGCGCACACGCTGTTGATCGCAATCCCGGCAAGCAGGAGGCTAGACGACGAGAGCTGACCGCCGCGGGTTGCCGCTCCCATCACTACGAACAAAATCAGACCGGCACCTACGAGTGCTCCGGCCCAGATGCCAACGACGCCGGCCACCGTGTGCCAATCGAACGCGATCGCGATCACGGCACCAAGCGACGCACCTGTCGACACGCCCAGCGTATAGGGTGTGGCGAGTGCGTCCCTGAGCATCGACTGGAACA
>JBEBGB010001297.1:0-1109 GCA_040081675.1 Vicinamibacterales bacterium | reverse complement strand
TGCTGCTCACCGTGCCAGCACTGTTCGCCGCGTCGCGCGTCGGCTCGGACTTCATGCCGCAGCTGGACGAAGGCGCCTTGCTGCTCCAGACGATCCTGCCGCCGGAAGCGTCGCTCGACGAAGTCGATCGGCTGAATCATCGGGTCGAGGATCTTCTGCGCGAGTTCCCGGAAGTGGACGATGTCGTGCGTCGAACGGGACGCGCAGAGGCGACCGAGGATCCAATGCCGCATACCGTGTCCGACGTGCTGGTGATTCTGAAAGATGACCGCGCCAGGTCTCCGGAGGAGCTCGAAGGTGCCATGCGTGAACGACTCGCCAGCGTGCCTGGTGTCGCCGTGCTGTTCACGACTCCGCTTGGCATGCGCATCGATGAAGGGCTGGGCGGTACTCCAGCCGACATTTCAGTTCGAATTTTCGGACCTGAGCTCGACACCCTGGCCCAGCTCGCCGCTGCCGCGCGTACCGCGATGAGCCAGGTGCCTGGCATCTCCGATCTTCGAGCGGAGGAGTTGACCGGCCTGCCGCAGCTTCGCATCGTGGTCGATCGTGAAGCGACGGCGCGTGTCGGTCTGGCTCCCGGCGACGTGATTCGTGCCGTGCGTATCGGCCTGGTCGGCGAAGAAGCCTCTGAAATGTGGATAGGGCAGAAGCGCTTCGATCTGGTGGTACGCCTGCAGGATGACAAGCGCGACGACATCAACGCCATTCGCTCGCTGCTGATTGACAGTCACGACGGCACCAGGATCCCGCTCGGCCAGCTGGCCTCTGTAGAGCAAGCATTCGGCCCCGGCGCGATCCGGCGTGAGGCGGGTAGTCGTCGGATTGCGGTCGAGGCTGGCGTCTCTGGACGGGACCTTGGCAGCGTCGCTGCCGACGTGCAGACCGCCGTCGCCCGGCTGACGATGCCTGCTGGCTATTTCTTCACCGTCGGCGGGCGGGTCGAGAGTCAAACACGAGCGGCGCAAGCGCTGGTCACCGCCATTGCCGTCGCGCTTCTCGCTGTCGTCCTGCTGCTGTATCTGGCCCTGAACTCATTCCTGGATGCGGCGCTCATTCTGGTGACCATTCCAGTGGCGTTCATTGGTGGAATTGTCGCGTTGTTGCTG
>JBEBGB010001296.1:0-1109 GCA_040081675.1 Vicinamibacterales bacterium | reverse complement strand
GACACGTTCTGCGGCTCTTCCACCACACAGATGATCCGCTGGTTCCGCTCCGTGTTCCGGCAGTACTCGCACGGATCGGCATCGGTGATGTTGTTGCACGTCGAGCAGTAAGTAACCCGCTCCTTCACATCGCGAATGGCCGCCGCCAGGCGCTCCGCCTGCTCGCGCGGGGTCCTGAGAATGTGAAACGCGAGCCGCTGAGCGCTCTTGGGTCCTATGCCAGGAAGCCGCTGCAGTTCCTCGATGACTCGCACGAGCGACTCAGGAAATGACATGCGTCCTCAAGGCGGTGGGCGATGGGCCATAAGAACCACGCACCATCGACGGACCAAGAACGAAGAGCCAAGAACTACGGACCACACCAGAATCGATTCGCACGCAGAGGTTAGAAGTTAAACCCTGGTGGGAGCATGCCGGCAGTCTTCTGCTTCATCTCCTCGTCCGCCTTGCGCTGAGCGTCGTTGATCGCCGCCACGATCAGATCCTGGAGCATTTCGACATCTTCCTTCGAAACGACTTCTGGATCGATCTTCAGCGACTGCACCTGCTTCGCCCCGTTGATGACGACGCTCACCATGCCGCCGCCGGCGCTGGCCTCGACGCGCAGTTCGGTCATCTGCTTCTGCAGCTGTTCCTGCATCTGCTGCGCCTGCTTCATCATCTGCTGCATCTGCTGCATGTTCATGCTGCTACATCTCCTCGACGTCGCGGATTTCGGCCGGAAACACTTCGAGCAGCGCCTGCACGCCGGTGTCGGCCAGAGCCTGCTCCTTGAGTGCAGCCTGGCGCTGGCTATCGACGGCTGGTCGGGACTGCGGCGCATTCTCGGGTTGCGGCTCGGCGCCGGAGCCGTCCGCTTCAACGGTGATCCTTCGTCCGGCACACTTCAATGCGATGGTCTCGATCGTCGCGCGGTACTTCTCGAACGCAGGTCCAAACTTGAACGACGAAGCGAACGTCAGCACAAGCCGGTCGCCAATCACTTCGAGCCTCTGCGCCTGCACGAGCACCGTGTTGTAGAGCATGCCGCTCGATTTGCGCGCCTCGGCCAGCACCGCATCCCGCAGGGCTTGTCCGCTGAGGCCCGTAGATGCAGATGCCGCGGCGCC
>JBEBGB010001295.1:0-1112 GCA_040081675.1 Vicinamibacterales bacterium | reverse complement strand
GCGGCGCTCTCCGCTGCACTGAAGTCGCTCGTCACGGACCACGCCGTAAGGGCGCGCATGGCGTCGATCGCGCGCGCCTCAGTGGCCGACTACGACGAGCGCACGGTCTTCGCCCGCATGGTGGACGTGCTGACGGAACTGGCGTCCCGGTGAACCTGCCGTGCTTCAACGCCTGACCACACGGTTCCCGCATCTCCTGAATACCGCGTATGCCACGGCGACAGCCGGCAGCGCGGGGCTCCTGCTGGTGCTGCTTCTTGTCGCGGGTCGCTTCCTCGGCGTGGACGACTACGGACGGTTCATGTACGCGCTCGCCGTCACGACCATCATCGAGACGGTCATGGACATCGGCCTGGCTCACGTCACTGTCCGGGCCGTTGCGCGCGACCCAGATTCGGCCCCGGCTCTCTTTCGCAACGTGCTCGGACTCAAGGTTGCCTGGGTGGCTGTTGGACTGGTGTTGGTGCTGGTCTCCGCCCCGCTGCTCCGCAGCGATCCGGTGGTGATCCGTCTGTGTTACCTCATGGGGCTGTCGTCCGCGGCTCGCTCGTACTTCCTGACCGCGCGGGGCTTGCTTCAGGGCACCAACCGCTTCGATCTCGAGGCGGGCATCGTCGTCGCCGACCGCGTCCTGCTGCTCGTGCTCGGCACCGCGACAATGGTGATGGGCTACGATGTCGTGGCGCTCGGTGTCGCGTTCGTGGTCGCGCGCCTGCTGATGTTCGTCGCTGTCACGCTGTTACTGCGCCGGCTGCTCGGTTCCGCCACGCCCACCTTCGACCGCGAGGTCTGGCGCGACCTGCAGGCAGCGGCACTGCCGCTCGGCTTCTTCATGATCTCGTTGAATCTCTACAGCTACGTGGACACTGTCATTCTGGGCGTCATGCGCAGCAATGCCGAGACAGGACTCTACGGTGCCGCCTATCGCATCTACGAGGGACTCACCTATCCGCCGTCCATCGTCGCGTCGCTCGTCACGCCCCGCCTGTCCTATCTCTTCGTGCATGACAGGAAACGGGTCAATCGTCTGCTGCTGCGAGCGTTGTCTGGCGCTGCCGCGCTCGGCGTGGTGATCGGCGGGGTGGGGATCGTGATCGCGGCACCGCTGGTCG
>JBEBGB010001294.1:0-1113 GCA_040081675.1 Vicinamibacterales bacterium | reverse complement strand
CAAGCGCGCTATTCCCAGGGCTGGCCGATCCTGAGCACCATCCCGGCTGTGATCAGATTCGTCTCGTACGGGCCGGCACTGGGGCCGCTCGTGCTCGGCCGCGATGCTGCGCGGATGCCCGATTGGGTCGTGGCCGAGGGGGAAAGCAGCCGCGAAGCCCGGATCACGCAGCCGCGCTGGATTCGATCGGTGCGGGACGAATGCCGGGCGAACGGAATCCCGTTCCTGCTCAAACAGTGGGGCGAGTGGCGCCCGCCGGTGGAGCTTGTGCCGGGCGATGCCGATCTTCCAGCCACAGCATTCGCGCGCGTCGGCAAAAAAAATGCGGGCCGCGACCTGGATGGCGTGGTCCACAACGAGTCGCCCGACAGCCGGAACTGGACGGTTCCGATCTGATCGGCAGCGAAATGTTATCGGGGACGCAATCCCCGCAGGACGCGAAAAGTAGCACGCAAGAATTTTAACGCATTTTTTGCTTGATTGCGGACGGGGACCGCCGCATAGTGTTCAAGCACAGAGCGAACCTGGAGCGACGAAATGCCCAATATCAAGCTGACGATCACGCACGTTGCGCGCCGCACCGCGATCGACTTCTACGGCGTCGAGGATGCGCCGGTCGGTTTGCGGCAGATCGGCCCCGTGGAGAACAACGTCGTGCATCTCGCGGGCGTCTACCCGACGATGCAGGCGGCGTTGACCGCTGCGCTTGGCTACCTCGGCAGCCGCTTGACCATCGTCGAGGTCTACGAACCGCTGGACGGATACAGCACGTATCAGACGTGGCCGTGCGGGCGGGCGCTGCCCAAGCTCGGGTCCGAGATCGCGCAGGTGCGGACGCTCGCGCGCAACGCGCGGAACGCCATCTGGGTCGCCCGCTAACCCCACACAGGAGAGAGACGATGGAAAACGACACAACCACATGGATCATTGCGCGCTGGGAGGACCGGAGCGCGCTGATTGAGGTCATCACGCGGCCCGCTGGTCTCGATTGGGACGGGAAAAAGCCGATCAGCCGCTGATCCCCGCATTTCCGGCTCCGAGCGGGCCGGCTTCGCGGCGACCAGCCGAACACAGGAGCGACACAATGACCGTCTACGCGACGACCGACTACGA
>JBEBGB010000051.1:0-16850 GCA_040081675.1 Vicinamibacterales bacterium | reverse complement strand
GGCGTCGGCTTGCCATTCCCCTCGACCAGGTCGCTGATGATGTGATGCAGGACGCGACGGTCGGTCGGCTTGTATTCGAGCGCCGTGATCCAGATGTCTTCCTTCAGGTTGGTGGGCACCGTCACGTAGGTATAGGGCACCGTTCCATCAGCCGGCACCTTGAACGGCTCGACAAACTCGAAGATGAGATCGGGTTTCCCCATCGCCCAGCCTTCAACGAACGCTGGGGGCACGGGCATCTCTGCCCGGTTGCCTTCGGGGGCGCCGGCCTCTGCCCACGCGACGATGGTGGCGATTTGCGCGTCGCTCAGGCTCGGGTCGTTGGCGAATGTGCCGATGTGTGGATCGGCACCCCACGGCGGCATCTCGCGCGACACCACCTTCTGCTTCATCGCTCGCGCCCACGGACGGGCATCGTCGTACGTCAGCAGCGACATCGGGGCAATGGCGCCGGGCCGATGACACTCAGCGCACTTGGCGAACAGGACCGGCGCGACCTCTTTGCTGAATGTGGGCGCCGCTGCGAAAGCGGACTGCGGCAGGCCAACAGCCGATGCGACGACAACGAACACCCCGGCCCAGAACCGCGCCGAACAGATGCCGAACGGCATGTCCACCTCCAGCCGAAAGAGCGGTATTCGAACAGTATATGACGTCACTCGGCGTCTACCAATCGACCGTTGCCCCGAACTGGGCGCGTCTCGCAGACACAATGGCGGCGGGTGTTCCATAGTTCGGACCGACTGTTTCGTTCACGGTCACGACCGTGGACATGTTCAACGCATTGAAGACCTCGACGAACGGCTGAAACCTGATCCGTCCACGCCGGAACGTGTGGGACACGCGCATATCGTTGGTCGTGACGTAGTCGTAGTAGGACGCCGTCGGATCGACGACCGTGACGCTCAGACTGGCGACGCCGCCGGTGAGCGCCGTGCACCCGGTCGCTGCGGCCTGCGCCGCGCTGCAGGTGTAGGTGTACTCGGAGCCGACGCTGATGCCTGGGCGAAGCTGAAACGACCCACTGACCTGGATGTCGTAGGGCAGCGTGTAGGCCGCCGATCCCTTGTACAGCGTGCGAAATGGAGGAGTGCGATTGCAGAACCTGAGACCACTGAGGTCCGTGCCGGTGAGGTTATTCGGGTTGGACTGAGTCAAATCCGAGCAGTTGTCGGTCGCGATTCGCTCGGTCGTGATGCCACCAAAGATGAACCCCTTTGGCAGGCGCGCATTCACGCTGACTTCGAAGCCGTTGTAGACACGCGTGTTCGCCGTGGACCAGGTGGTGATGTTGTCGTTCACGCCGGTCGTGGCGTTGCTTCGGTTGTACAGGGTAACCACTTGACCACCGCCCCCCGCCAGATTCGGCGTGCTGGGAATGGTGACCGTAAACGGCGTGAAGTCTCTTGCCGGATCCAAGGCTCGATTCTTGGTGTACTGAATGTTGTAGAACTGCCTGCGGTAGTACCCGCCGGTGACCGACATGCGCGGGACCAGCTCGTGCTGAATCGTGACGCTCTCCTCCCAGTTGTTGGCCCTGGGCAGACCATCCGCGATCTTCGTGCTGCCACCGGGAATGGCGAGGTTCAAATTGGTCGAGGCCCCGTACTCGTTGAACTGCGGGTTACCGGCCGCGTCGAGCGCCCGGCCGTTGCCGTCGCGATCGGTCCACGTGCGCGTGTCGGTCTGTCCCACCATGGGATTGAGCGTCGCGGTCAGGCCGAGCGCTTGTTGCGCGAGGAACTTGCCGACCGAGGTCTTGACTGCGGTCTTGCCGTTGCCGAACAGGTCGTACGACGCACCACCGCGCACCGACCAGTCATTCCAGCACGGAATGCATGTGAGCTTGTCCGAATGCCGCGCGGGCACGAATCGTCCGGCCGGATTGTCCTGCTCGGGCGCGTAGCCGTTGAAATAGTCGTAGCGGCCGCCGTACGTCAGCGTCAGTTGACCCAGGGTCCACTTGTCCTGAGCATAGAGCCCGAGGTTCGCCTTGAGCACGTCCTTCCGCGTGTACGGCGTGTTGCGAAGCGTCACTGAATTGGGTGTGGGAACGCCGGCGGCGTTGTTCACAAATGTCAGAACCGACATGTCGCCGTGCGGCTCGACCTTCAGCGTTGACCATCCCCATTCCTGGTTCACGCCCGTCTTGAAGTTGTGCGACCCGGTGACGTACGACAGATTGACGATCGTGTTCCAAATCTCGTTGAAGTAGTCGTTCGGCGCCGTGCTCGACGCCACCGTTCGCACGCTGGTCGTGCGGTTGAAGTTCTGTACGTCGAGCGGTCCGTTCTCTGGCTGGTACTTGAACTTGTAGGTGGGTACGGCGAGCGACTGCCCAACCTCGAGGAGCAGCCGGCTGGTGACGGGCGCCGTCCACTTCGCTTGTGCCGCGTACTGAAGCGGTGTGGGCAACCAGTAGGACGCCTCAGGAGAAATGCACGAGACGGTGTTGCCGCTGGTCGCGGTGCAACCAGCATCGAAACGCTGGGTGCCGCCCTGGGACTTGTAGAACGCGAAGACCACCTTGTTGCGCGGCGTCGCCTGGTACGTGAGTCGGACGGTCGAGTGAGGGGCAACCGCGCCCTCGGTCGCCGACGTGCCGCCCTGCGGGAAGTACAACGTCGGCAGCGGCACGAGGCTGCTGGTCTGCGTGAAGCGCTGGGCCAACAGGAACCAGAGTTTGTTCGCCTGAATCGGGCCGCCGACCACGGCGTTGGTCTCGTAGCTGAAATCCAGTTTGGTGCCAGCCTTGATGTACGGCTTCAGCTCGTCGGTGACGTTATCGCCCTGGAACGACCCGCGCGATCCGAAGTTTCGCCAGGTCCCGGAGAACTTGTTCCCGCCTTCCTTCGGAATCGAGTCCATGCGCACGCCACCAAGCGCGGTTTCGGCCGATTGAGAGCCGGCATCGTAGACCAGCTCGGTCTGTGCCAGCTCGTTGACGCCGACGCCGTTGGCCTGGCTGCCTGATCCGGTCAGGTTCTGGCCGATGTTCATGCCGTCGAAGTAGATGTGCTGGTCGAGCGACGCCGACCCATGCACCGACATGGTGCTCACGAAGCCCTGGCTGAAGAAGCTGACGCCCGGCACCAGGCCGGCGCCGCCCTGCATGGTTCGCGCGGCAGGAAGGACGTCCAGGGCCTCACGGTTCAGCACCGACTGGTTCTGCGTGCTCTGCACGTCGACCACCGGCGACGCGCCCGTGACCGTGACGGTCTCTTGAAGTGTCCCGACGCCGAGCGACACGCTCACCTGCGCAGCGAAGGACCCGGTGAGTTCGATGCCCTCGCGCCGAACCTTCGCGAAGCCTTCGAGTTCGAAGGTCACCGTGTAGGTGCCGGGCCGAAGGTCGATGATGGTGTACCTGCCGGCGCCGTCGGTCACCGCCGTACGGACACGCTCGATGAGCACGTCGCTCGAGGCTTCAACGGTCGCGCCAGGGAGAACCGCACCTGAGGTGTCGGTGACTTGTCCGACGATACTGGCGCGCTGCTGCGCAGCGGAAGCCGTCGGCATCAGCAGTACAGCCGCACCGACAAAGGCCGCCGTGACGGCCATCAAGGCTCGACTCATCAACCCCTCCTCGCATGGTCACCGCTCGGTGCGGGTGACAGATTTGGGGCTAATACTCGGCATCCGGCACGGGGAAGTCAATAAGGTTCTCACATCTCTTTTACGCCCCGGTGCGCCTGTTCACTGGATCATCCAACCAACCGGAGACTTCGCATCAGTCGACGATCGCCTGCATCACGGCATTCTCGAAGTCGCGAGTCACGCCGGTGCCGGAGGTCTGCACCATGAGGACGCCAATCAACTTCTCCTTCTGGTCCACCCAGAAGTGCGTGCCGAATGCGCCGTCCCAGCCAAAGCTCCCCGCCGAGGTCCGACGATTGGCGCGAATCGGGTCGAGCACGACATCCATGGACAAGCCGAAGCCCATGCCCTGCACACGTGCACCAGCCCCCGCACCTGAGTACATGTCACCAACGTGGTTCGTCGCCATGAGATCGATCGTGCGCGGGCTGAGGAGCCGCTTGCCGTTCAACTCGCCTCCGTTGACGAGCATCTGCGCGAACTGCGCGTAATCCTCAGCGGTAGACCATAGCCCTCCGCCACCAGAGAAGAACGTTGTCGTGGCGAGCCACTGCGGCGTGTCTTCCTTCTCGATACCGCGCGGCGTGCGGGTGTAGAGCGCGGCGACACGCGATGCGCGGTCGGGCGTCACGAAGAACCCGGTGTCCTTCATGCCGAGCGGATCGAAGAGGCGCTGTTTCAGGAATTGGTCGTA
The DNA here is from genome assembly GCA_040081675.1 of Vicinamibacterales bacterium. Lineage (GTDB taxonomy): Bacteria > Acidobacteriota > Vicinamibacteria > Vicinamibacterales > CAVVIG01 > CAVVIG01. The sequence continues at coordinate 12,559 of JBEBGB010000051.1, read as the reverse complement.
GGTCTGACCGGACGCAATCTCGACGATGCGCGACAGCGTTTCCATGCCTGCAAGCAGACTGTAGGTCCACTGTGAACCCGGTTGGAAATCGAGTGGCACAACGGAGAGTTTCGGCACGTAGTCGGCCAGGGTCCTGGTCGTGTCGCGGGGCACGAGGCGTCCGCCCACGCGGTTGCCCAGGTTTCCGCTCTCGAGACCGGAGGTATGCGTCAAGAGATCGCGAATCGTGATCTCGCGGGTCGCCGGAACGGTGTAGTAATCCGGCACGGGCGCCGGCTGTCCCGCAACAACCGGCGGTGCCACGTAACCCGGTTTGATCACCGCTACCTTCATCTCCTTGAACTCGGGGATGAATCGCGACACCGGGTCATTCAGGCGAAGCTTCCCTTCCTCCATCAGCATCATGATCGAGACGCCAGTCACCGGTTTCGACATGGACGCGATCCTGAAAATGGCGTCCTTTCGCATCGGCGCTTTCGAATCGAAGTCCATGACGCCGTGCGCCTCGAGGTGGGCGACGCGCCCTCGACGAGCCACGAGTGTCACGGCGCCCGCGAGCTGTTTCGCGTCAAGGTAGCGCTGAATCGTTTCGTGGATTCGTGGCAGACGCTCTGCTGAGAGACCGACGTCCTCTGGCTTCGAGGCCGGTGGAATCCCGACGCCAGCGCCCAGCGAGGTGATGGTCAACGCCGCCGCGAGCAGCGTCACCACCAGCGACTTTCGAATGAACGATGTCATGGTCGTCTCCCGTAGTTGCGTCGGTAGTGCATGTGACAGGTGACGCACGATTGGTACAGCGCGTCGTTCAACTCGTCGAGCGCTTTCACGTCCTTGGCGTTGGCGGCCTTGTACGCCGCTTGCCCCGCGTCCCTCATGAGTTTCGCGTCCGCCAGCCAGCGATCCTCGTCGCGCATGTGGGCCGGCATCATCAGCAGGTTCGCCGACTCAGCCACCATCAACGCCTGTCCCTGCAGAATGGTCCACTCGGCGTCGGTGGACGGCGTCCTCGTTGTCACGTAGAACACCGCATCACTCGCCGGATAGATCACCTTGATCATCAGCTCGCTCATCGTGCCCACCGGGGATGGTGCGACACGGGGCGCCGCTGGCTGACCGGCGGCCGCGGTTGCAACGACGAAAAGCGCGGCCAGAACGACCAGCGCACCGACGCGGCCGCACACGCTTGTTGACTTCGGCGAATGAGCGATGTTATCTAACTGCGCGCCTCGCGCGAACACAACCCCCATGTCACTACTCACCTTCTCCCAATGGCTCGGGAACACTCCGGGCAGCATCGCGCTCCACGAATCGTTGTTCATGTATCCGATTGTCGAGTCGGTGCATGTCCTGACGCTCACGCTGTTCGTTGGCCTGACCATGATCATGGACCTTCGACTGACGGGCCTGGCGCTGCGGCGCGTCCCGGTCTCGGATGTCGTCGAACGACTGCAGCCATGGATATTCCTTGGCTTTTTCGTCATGGTGGTCAGCGGCGTGCTGCTCTTTTACGCGATCCCGGTGCGCTCTTACCAGAACATCTTTTTCCGCACCAAGTGCATCTTCCTGGTCCTGGCGGGTCTCAACGTGTGGGCGTTTCACACAGGGATCTTCAAGACCGTGTCGAGGTGGGCAAAAGATGCTGAACCGCCGAGGCGAGCGCGCCGTGCAGGCGCGGCCTCGCTCATCTTGTGGGCGGGCATCATCATCACTGGTCGCATGATCGCCTACAACTGGTTCGACTGCGACAAGCCGCAGCCGGGCTGGGTACAGGTCGCGACTGGCTGTTCCTACACCCCGGAGCAATAGGACTCTGAATGAATCTACTGCCTCTGTTCCAGTGGTGTGAGGAATCCGGGATCGGTCGGACGGTGCGCGAATCGGTCTGGGCCTTCGCCGTGATCGAGTCGACGCACCTGCTGGCTCTCGTCATCCTGGGCGGCTCGGTCCTGCTGGTGGACCTGCGCATCCTCAATCTGGGTCTTCGTCAGCGTTCGGTCGGCGAACTGACGCGCGAGACGCGTCCGTTTGCCCGCATCGGTCTCGTCGTGCTGATCCTGTCAGGGCTTGCGCTGTTCGCGTCCGAGGCGGTGAAGTGCTACTACAGCGTTCCGTTCTGGGTGAAGATGTACGCCCTTGCGGCGGCCATCGTCTTCACTTTCACGGTGCATAACCGCGTCGCCCTCTCGGCAGACGACCGCTCGAGCGGAGGACGGACGATGGTCGCGCTGGTGTCCCTCGCGCTGTGGTTCACGGTGGCCGCGTCGGGTCGTTGGATCGGGTTTTCTGGATAGGCTGTGAGCTGACGCTCACGGCGGCGCGGTACCACTCACTCATCGCGCCAACGCGAAGCACGCAGAGCATCAGGTGCGAGCGCTATTTAGAGCTGGTTGCAAATGACCAAAAGCTCTACCACAGAGGACACAGAACGGAACCGAGAACACGGAGAATCCGAGCCAAATGAGCCGTGTCTTCCGTTCGTCTCCGTGACCTCAAGTGGTAGTGCTTTAGTCTTGAAACGCACTCTAGTACTGGGCGCTTCGCGGCGTCCACGAGTCACTCAGGGTTGCCCCTGAGTGACCTCGTGTGTTCGGTGTAGAGAGAGGCTATCTCGGCGCGCCCGCGTCGGTCGGGTCCGCACCGTCCTTCGGCGCACCGGTGCCAGACGACCCCATGAACAGCTTGCGGCCATCCGAGAAGGTGATGTTCCGGCCATTGCCGCGCAGCAGCGAATGGTCGCGGGTCTGGTAGCCGTCGACGACGATTTCGGTGCCAGCGGTCAGCGAGTCGCGATTGATGCCGCGACGTAGCAACGTATTTGGCGTGCCGCCTTCCACGGCCCACGCCTCTGGCTGGGTGAGCGCCTTCTTTTCCCCTGCCACGGTCACTTCCTTCGCAGCGAGGTGAATCCAGGCGTGGGGGTTCACCCACTCGACCTTGGTGACCGCCCCGCGAAGCAGGATTGGGCGGTTCGGATCGAACTCGCCGCCAAACGCGTGGTGCGCAACCAACGGAACCGCGGCGATCGCCGCCAGTGCCACCGCACCCAATGAAATGCAGACTGTCTTCTTCATCAGCGTTGCCTTTCCCTTCCGCCCTATTCTAACGGCCCACCGACCTCTTGTGTGACCCTACCTCGGGAGAGGGTTCTTCCGGAATTGGCCGTACATCAGTTCCTCGACAAACTCGACGCACTTGAAGTCCATCAGCTGGACGCCCTTGTCCAGGCGTCGATAGAGCGGCATCGACATCTTCCAGGGCCGCGTGAAGACGTTCGGATCTTCAATCGTTGCCTCATAGGTGAGGACGTCCGGCGCCGTGCGAGTGTAGCGCTCGACGACGTGCAGCTTCTCGCTGTGGTAGTTCCCGGAACGGTCGAACCAGGTCTGGTCGTTGAAGCCCGTGACATCGATGACCAGCGTATCGCCTTCCCACTTGCCGACCGACTGTCCCATCCATGAATCAACGGGCGCCGGGCCCGGATCCTTCAGGTAGATGTTTCTCACGGCACCCGCGTACTGATACGCGAAGAAGATCGCTTTGCTGCTGTGGAAGATCTGAAACGGTTGGGGGATGTAGGTTGCGCGCGGCACACCGGGCAGATAGCACTTCACCTCGGGATCCAAGGTGGTCCAATTCTCCCGGTTCTTGTTGCGCTGCACCAGGGCTTCCGGCTTGTACGGCAGCTCGCCCTCCACCACACCGACGCCGGGAGGCACAGCACCGACGGCGCCAGCAGCGAGTACAGAAGCCGCGGGTACCGGACCATATGGACCTGGACGGGTCTGCAGCGCCGGTTTGGCCATGTGCATTTCGATGTCGTAGTTGGCTTCGTTCAGCGCCTGCCAAATACCGTTCAGATCAGGATGGCCGTCCGCGCCGCGAGGTGCACGATAGGCGGGGGCCTGTTGACCTGACACAGGAGCGACCATCACGGCCGCCAAGACAACCGCTGCCGTAGCAGCAGTCACGGCAAACAGACGACGTAAGCGTTGTGCCATCGAGGAATGTCCCTTCAGCGGAGGACTATACGGCATTAACGGACGCTGTCAAGACGGTCGGCTCTCCGTCACAGCCGCCAGCAGCGTGTCGATCTTCCCGAGCACCGTCGGCCATCGATACTCGCGGTTCACGTACGCCAGTCCCTGCTGCCCGAGTTCGCGCGCCAGGTCGCGTCGGTCGAGCAGCACGTTCAGACAGCGGGCGAACTCGTCGTAGTTGTGGTAGTAGAGTGCGCCGTTCGCGCGACGCGCCTGTCCCTTCAGCACGGCACAGTGCCCGTTGACGAGGGCAGGGAGCGCGTGATTCCACGCTTCGAGCAAGACCAGACTGAGACTCTCGTAGCGCGAGGGCATGGCCAGAAGCACCGCTCGAGACAGCAGGGTGTCCCTGGTCGCGCCGTCAACGAAGCCGAGATAGCGCACGTCAGGATGGTCGGGCAACGGCATGCTCGCCGGTCCTGCCATGACAAGTTGAACCGAGCCGCCATGTTCCGCGGAAAAGCGCATGAAGTGCTGGAGCAGGTCCGCGCAGCCCTTGTTCGGGTCGATGCGTCCCAGATAGAGCATGAACGGCTCACGCACGCCGAGTGCCCGCAGGTCCACGGGCGGCGTTGTGGGGGCCGGGTCCAGGCCCGAACCGATGATGCACGAAGGACACGTCAGTGTGGCTCGCCGCTCGACCAGCTCCTGCTCCTCGGGTGTCAGAAAGATGTAGCCGGCTGGCAACGAGAAGAATCGCTCCAGGACCTGCATGCGAATGACGGGGTCCTCTTCCGCCGTCGGCACCAGGATGGCCCGATCGGCGACGAGAGGCAGACCGAAGTAGACCTCCGCGTATCTAAACGCCCAGAAGAGCACCGCGTCGTACGCGCGGCCGTGCGATCGGAGGTGCTCGATGAGTGCAGGTGCGTCCGGGCCATTCTCGCGGAACCACTGATCTTGCTCGTTTTCGGTGGCGATGCCGCTGAACGCCAGCTCGCTCGCGTCCGCGAATCGATGCAAGGCTCGCTGTCGGGCCACGGGGAACCGCTCGACGGCGAGTGGACCAACCCGCGAAGCGCCCGCGGAATGCTCGTTGCGCCACGAGATGTGATCGCGCGCGCACGTCGTGAGAATCGTGACGTCGTGACGAGTCGCCAGATGTTCCGCTACGTGGCGACAGTGCGCTTCCGACCCGCCGGCGATGTCGACGCCGTAGCGGTGAACCACGCAGGCCAGCTTCATGAGGTCAGGTCAGGCCGAGGGCAGATCGTCGGCCTGTGCCCTTCGTGGTGACGGCACGACGGTTCCTTCCGCAATCGACTGCCGCAGGCGGGCGTTCTCGATGGCCAGTTCCTCGATGCAGGCGAAGAGCACGGTGTTGATCCGGCGTTGACGTCGAAAATTCTCGAGGCTGTACTCATAGAGCCATCGCATGACGGGCAGAAGAACCCGTCGCTTGATGGCGACGAGCGCGCCGCCAAGGGCCGGGCGGTGACTGGCGTACTTCAAATGCAGCGAGAGATTCCAGTCGGCCTCGCTGCTCATGAAGTCTGGAAGCAGCAGCGCGTCCGGGTCGCGTGCGTCAATCGCGCGCCGCAACACGGCGTCAACGCCAGCATAAACCGCCGCATCGCGGTACTCAGACGCGCCGCCGCGAGCAAGCAGCCGCTTGCGTCGCATCTGACGGACATCATCTTCGACCTCGCGCATGAGTCGGTCGACCTCGACGGGCATCCCGCTCATTATGCTTCGAAGAGGGTTGGGCCCTTCGACTCGCCGTTCGAACTCGCCCCCGCTCGCTCAGGGCGGGCAGGGTGGGCCGGCCGGGAAGGCCGGGAGGGTCGAGACAAGACCGCGGACCGGGACACAAAACGAAGGACCGCTCGCTACGTCGATTCGGAAGCGCGCTACGGGGTGCGCCGGGGCGGCAGGACCGCTCGAATGTCCGACATCTCGGCAAGCGACGGATCAGCGTTCGCCCACAGCCTCGCCGCCAACGCAACTTCGCGCTCCCATGTTGTCTGGTCGCCGCGAAGACGCGCCGCCAGGCCGAGCTCGTAGTGGCCGCCGGCGTAGTTCGGGTCGTGGTCCACCATCTGCTGCGCCGCCCACGCCGCAAAGTCCAGGTCGTTCGCCGCCCGAGCTGTCTGAGCGATCGACTCCATCGCGAAGAGCGCCTGAACCCAATTGTCCGGTCCGGGCAATGCTCGAATCTTTCGCACAACCTCGCGGAGCATCGTCCGACCTCTCTCTCGCTGACCGGTGCGGAGGTAGAACTCGCCCTGCAGTTGCTCGAAGGCCGGGGATATCAGCACCTGACCACTTGATGCGGCACGCAGATCGCGCAACGCCTGATTGATCTGTTCTGCGGCCAGCGCGAACTTGCCACTCGCAAGATGCACGTGACCGGCCTCGATGTGTCCGGTCGCGCGCACCAGCGACACAGGATGCGACGCCAGGATGTTGGCGGCCGCAAGCGCCTCGTCGAGTCGGCCACGGCCAATCAGGAACTCGGGCCACCCACGCTTGTCGTACATCTGCACGGCCAGAGACGATGGCAGGTCGAACGCCGCCTTCAGCGCGCGCGCAGCTCTCTCCATCTGTCCCAGATACTGGTAGGACGAGCCGAGCAGATCCAGGTTGTGCTCGTGATGCCACTCGTACTCGGGAGCAATCCGCTCGGCGGCAAAGTACGCCGCCTGCACCCGCTCCGCGGCGTCGAACGCGCTCACGGCCGCTGCCACCTGTCCTGTGCGCCTGAGCACGTGCCCGCGCATGTGCAGCGCGTGCGGCACACCGGGCGCGAGCAGCGCATAAGCCGAGCTGTGCTCGGCGGCTCGAGCGAACTGACCGGTGTTCTCGTAGGCGTGCGTCAAGTAGTGATGTGCGAGGGGCGCGCCGAGCGCGAGCGCTTTCTCGTAGTACAGGACCGCATTCGCCGCGCTTCCCTGACCTCGCTCGAAGGGATCCGCCGACGCGGAGATGCCTCTGAGGATCCAGAACTCGGCGTCAGTTGGCTGAGCGGCCAGCGCTGAGTCGAGCGTGCGGCGGTAGGCCATCAGCTTGTCGAGGTCTGCTGGCGCCGCCTCGGACGCCAGTTGTTCGGCCCGCGCGGCGATGTGCCGTCGATCGTGGTCACTGGCGCCGGCCGACAACTGCTGCGCCTTTGCAAACGCCTGCCGCGAGGCGTCGGGTTTGTTGAGTTCGGCGTACGCGAAGCTGAGGCCCACGTGTGCCATCGCCGTCGTGGGATCGACGCGCAGCGACTGGTTGAAGGACCGTGCGGCTTCGATCCACACATACGAATGCAGGTACGCAAGGCCCTGGTCGTAGAAGGCCTGTGCTTCCTCCGACTTCGTCGCGACGGCGTCATGCGCCTTTCCAACACCCGCACGCAGCGTGACAGGCCGCGTCAGCACCTCGTCAGGGATGGTGGGGATGCGATGAGACGGGTGTTCCTGGGACAGAGCGCCCACGCTCGCGGTCAGGCTCAGCGCCGTGGTCAACGATAGCAACCGAGAGAACACAGTGCGTCGATCGTAGCACCCGAGGGCGGGCAGGGCGGCCCAGGCAGGCAGGACAGACTCGGTCACGAAAAGCACCAACACGGAGGACACGGGCACGAACGGGAGGACACGGCTTTCGACTGGGAGGATCGGGAATGTCTGGACGGTCGGACGGTCGGGACGGCCAGGACGGTCTCGAGGGCCTGGCAGAGCGGGCACGAGAGGAACACGGCAGGAGACCGGAGTCCCCTGCCGTGCAGTGTGACGAGACGAAGCCTAGAGCCTGAAGCCCGAAGCCGGTCGCGTGACTAGAAGTCGATCTGCATGCCAAGCTTGAAGAAACGCGCCTGCAGCACGTTCGTCGGACGCAGCCACTGGCTCGTGGCCGCGGTCGAGAACGTCGTCGTCACGGTGTACGGCCAGTTGCTGTTGAAGACGTTGAACAGGTCGAAGTCGCCGCGGACCCGGTACTTGCCGATTTGGAAGCGCTTCGACGCGCGCAGGTCCAGCTGACTGAGGTTCTGCTTGCCGTAGTCGAGCCCTTCGCGCATCAGCGCGATGCTCTTCGAGGCGACGCCAGTCCAGTTGTGACCGATTACGGGCGAGATGAGCGCGTTGGTGACGGCCCAGTTTGCCAGGATGCTCGGGCCTGCACCGCCCGTCTGGACGCCCTTGCTGAACTGGTACGTGCCGCTGAACACGACGCCGAGCGGCAGGTTGTATGAGCCGAGCATCTTGAAGTCTGGGCGCAGGGCGTACTCGCGGTGACACGTGCTGGAGCCGTCGCTATACGTTTCGGTGCCGAGCACTGTCGTGGTTAGCACGGCATCGTAGCCTGCAGCCAGCAGGTTGCAGTTGTCGAACGTGCGCCCCGTGGCGCCGATGCCCCCCCGCAAGAACGCGCCCCTGGCGAACCGCGCGTCGAGGTTGATATCGAACCCCTGGTACATGTTCGTCTCGCCCCCGAAGTCGCTCGAGGAGCGAACCAGGCTGTTGGCCGGCTGTCCGAGCGCGAACACCGACGGCTTGAGGTCGTAGACGCCGCACACCTGGTAGCCGCCGCCGCCGGGCAGGTTGACGTCGCCTGGTGCCGCAATGCAGAACGGACCGTCGTAACTGTCCTTGCCGTAGCGCAGGTCGTCGGTGAAGGTCTGGTTGCCAAACGTCCGGCGGTAGTAGCCGCCATTCACAGACAGCCTGTCGGCCAACTGGTGCTGAGCGCTGACGGTGTATTCCCAGTTGAAGCCGCGCTTGCCCCAGCCGTTCAGCACGTTCGGGTCGGTTGAGGTCGTCGAGACGTTCTTGCCGAACGTGGCGCTCGAGGTCGACGTGCCAAGTTCGCTCAACTGGATGTTGCCAGCGGAATCGAACGGCGAACCGTTCTTGTCCACGTCGGTCCATGGACGCGTGTCCGTCAGACCGAGCGACGAGATCGGGTTGTTCCCTGCGGCTGCCGCCGTGCCGACTGCCTCGCCGTTGACGTAGCGCGCGACGCTCGCCTTCACCGCGGTCCGGCCGTTGCCGAACACGTCCCAGGCCACACCGACGCGCGGCGAGATGTCCTTCCAGTTCTGGACGTCGCCGACGCAACCCGCTTTCGGGTTGTTCTTCCCGTCGGGGCACTTGCCGAAGTGCTGGGCGGCATTGAAGCGGCCGGCCAGCAGATCCTCTTCCTGCGTGTTGCCGACGAAGTTGTCGTAGCGGATGCCGAGGTTCATCGTGACGCGGCCGATCGACCACTTGTCCTGGGCGAAGATGCCGAGGTCACGCTTGATGCCTTCGCGCTGGTCGCGTTGCAGACGCAGCGTGACGGACACGGGCACGCCGGCGTTGAACGTGATCGGAGCAACATCGCCCGTGTACGCGACGAGGTTGCGGCGATTGCCGTTGGTGAGGGCGCCGCCAAAACGCAGCGAGTGCGAACCCGTGACGTATGTCACGGCGCCGCCGAAGGTGCGGACCAGCGAGAAGTGATCCGCCGGGGCGTTCCACGCGCTGGCGTTCTGGTTCGTCGCCGAATCGAGGATGTTGTACACCGTCGCCCTGCGAATCGCGTCCAAGTCGAAGATTTTCTCGCTTTGGCCGGTCACCTCGGGCTGATACAGCTCGGTGTACTCGACGTCGAAGATGGACACGCCAAAGTCGAAGAGCAGCTTGTTGCTCTGTGTGCGCGTCCACTTGGTGACATGCACGAAATCAATCGGCTCCACCTGAATGGCCGTTGCGTCGGGCGGGACGTTCGACGCAATACCCCAGTGGTTGCGGAACTTCGCCTGCTCGTCGTGATAGGTCGCGATCTTGTCCTTGCCGGTGGCCTGCCACGTGAAGCGGAACGCATTGCTGCGCAGATGGCCATCATCGAGACCGGGACGGTTCGTGTCGGCGACGTACTTGAAGGGCGACGGGTCGGAGTCGTAATAGACGCCGGCCACCGTCTTGTTCGTACCCCAGTGTCGGAACGTGTAGTTGAACCAGAGCTTGTCCTTCAGGATCGGGCCGCCGATCGAAGGGTTGACATCCCAGATCTGTTGAATCTCGCCGATGTTCGTGATGCGATTGTTCGGGTTGAAGGTCAGGTCGCCGGCCAGGTTGGACCGCAGGTTCTTCGATGCGAAGGAGTTCCCGGCATAGTTGGCCGTAAGGTTGCCGCGGAAGGTATTGCCGCCGTCCTTCGGCACCATGTTCACGCGCATGCCGCCCTGGCCCATTTCGGCCGAATCGGCCCCGGTCACGTAGCTGACTTCCTGGAAGCTGCCGTCATTCCAGTAGACGCCGCTGTACTGACCCGTGCCGCAGAGGTTATTGAGTCGAAGGCCCTCGATCGTCTGCACCGTGTCGCCGGATCCGCGGTACTGAAGGGGTGACTGCTGCAGGTTGCCGGACCCGCCCACGTCGCGCGACAGCGCGCCACCACCGCCGGCGGCGATCGACGTGCCGGGAATCATGATGCCGACGGCCTGGATGTTTCGACCGGTCGGGATCGTGTCCATCACCTCGCGCGTCATGACCGTGCGGGTGGTGATGCTCTGCACGTCGACCAGCGGCGATGTGGCCGCCACCGTGATGGTTTCCTCGACGGCGCCCACCTTCAGGTCGGCGTTGACCGTGGCCGTGAAGTCGGACGTCAGCTCGACGCCCTCACGCTTGACCGTGTTGAAGCCGGGGAGCGTGAACGTCACCGAGTAAAGGCCGGGTCGAAGGCTGGTTACGGTGAACCGGCCGGCGCCGTCCGTCGTGGCGGAGCGCACTCTTTCGATGAGTGCCGGGCTGGCCACTTCGACCGTCACACCTGGCAGCACTGCACCGGATGAATCCTTTACTTCGCCGGCAATACCGCTCGTCTGAGCCACCGCTGTCAGCGGCAAGGCCAGAACAAGCGCCAGACCGGCTGTGATCTTGGCTACGAATCGCATCATCAGAAGTCCCCCAATTGGCAAATCCAGAAAAACGTGCGCGAGGGACTTTGTCAGCCGTCCGGCGACAAATCAAACGAAAAACGCAGAGGTAGCTCTGGACCGCCTGGGTTGAGCCTTCCACGAACGGCAGATTGGATCGGTGTTGGGAATAATTCGCAGGCCGACGGATCTGCCCTACCCGAAGTTGGGGAGCGTTTCGCCGTTGATCTGAAGCACGTGCGGCACGCCTTGACCGAGTTGCACCACGCTGATGCGCGCCGGTGACAGGTCGAGCCGCTGGACGAAGTCGATTGGCACGCCGAGGAAGTACTGGAGGATGGCGCGTATGGTGTCGGCATGCGACACCACGGCAACCACCTCGTTCGGATGGCGCTCGTGGAGTTCGAGCACCGCGGCCACAGCTCGGTGCTGCACGTCCAGGAGGGACTCCCCGTGTGGCGCCCGCGTGACTCCGCGCACGGCGTTGTACAACTGCCAATGGGGATCGGATGTCAGGTCCGCGAAGTGTCGACCGGTCCAGTCGCCGAAGTCGACCTCGATGAAGCGCGGCTCGATCGACACTCGCAGGCCGCGCGCATCGGCGATGGCTTGCGCCGTCTCGCGCGTGCGCTCGAGCGGGCTGGCGTACAGCGCCGCAACCGGCGCGGTCCCGATGCGTGCCGGCAACGTCGCCACCTGCTCACGACCAGTCGTGTTCAGGTGAACGCCGGCTGCCTGGCCGGCCATGACAACGCCTACGGCATCGGTCAGGCCATGGCGAATGAAGAGGAATGTGGTCATTGGACAGATCATTGTCCTCGTTGTGCGGCCTGGACGTCGAGCCGCCGGTGGTCGGCTGTTCATGGAGAGTCAGGAAAAGTCGGGAGGGTCGGGAGGGTCGGGAGGGTCCAGAGGCCAGTGTTCGGTCGAGCCTGACGCCAAGCCAGTCGCGCCTGTAACGAGAGCGACATACCGTCCAGACCGTCCAGACCCACCTGACTTCCTGGCCCGTGCCATGATGACGTTCATGGCGGAACCTCGGATACATCGTGCGGGCGAGTCGATCGAAGACTTCTGTCGGGCCTGCAAGACCGACCGCTTGCACACGATCGTCGCCGTGGATGTGCGCGGGACCCCGTTGCGCGTCGTATGCGGCTACTGTGACAGTGAGCATCACTACCGCGGAGGCCCGCGCATCGATACCGCCATCGCCTCACGCGGGCCTGCGCCCGCTCGTCAAAAAGCGTCGTCAGCGTCCGTCGAGCGCGACGCGATGCCAATCGTCACCGAACGTGAGAGGACAGGACCAGCGATGTCTGTACCGAATGGCACCGACGACCTCGAGCTGCTTCTCCGACGAGTGTTACGTGAAGAGAGCGGCGTCACACCGGTCGTGCCCGCCGAGAAGTGGAGAGGCGGCACCGTCGTGCTGCGCCCGGGCACACCGGGCCTTCAGGAAAAGAGCATTCCGATCGAGACGCTGTTTCACAAAGTCGTGATGGTGCGAAATCGTCTGCGCACGCTCGAACAGCAGGTCAACGCATCGGAGCTGGCCGACGATGTCAAGGTGAAGCTGCAAACCTACATCACCGGGTGCTACGGCTCGCTCACCACCTTCAACGTGTTGTTCGCGGACGAAGAGGATCAGTTCAGCGGAGCGGGCGGGGCGGACTAGCGG
>JBEBGB010001293.1:0-1115 GCA_040081675.1 Vicinamibacterales bacterium | reverse complement strand
TAGAGCACGCCCGGTGCGGTTGTGACCAGGTCGATGTCGAACTCGCGTTCGAGGCGCTCCTGGACGATCTCCATGTGGAGCAGACCGAGGAATCCACAGCGGAACCCGAAGCCGAGCGCAACCGACGTTTCCGGCTCGTAGAAGAACGAGGCATCGTTCAGCCGGAGTTTCTCGAGCGCATCGCGCAACTCCGGATACTCGTGTCCTTCAACCGGGTAGAAGCCGGCGAACACCATCGGCTTCAGTTCCTTGAAGCCCGGGAACGGTTCGGTTGTGCGGCGACTTGTTTCCGTTACCGTGTCGCCGATTTTCGCGTCGCTGATCTTCTTGACGTTCGCAACGAGGAAGCCGACTTCGCCGACACCAAGGGACTCCGCCGGAATGGCCTTCGGCGTGAAGATGCCGAGCTGTTCCGCTTCGTAGTCCTGTCCCTCGGCCATGAAGGTGATCTTCATGCCCTTGCGAATCGTGCCGTCGATGACGCGAATCACAATCACGACGCCGCGGTACGGGTCGTACCAGGAGTCGAAAATCAGCGCCTTGAGCGGCGCATCTTCCACGCCCGCAGGTGGAGGCAGGCGGGCGACGATGGCTTCGAGGATTTCGTGAACGCCGGTGCCCATCTTCGCGCTGGCGAGAATGGCGCCGTCTCCTGGCAGACCGACAATCTCCTCCAGCTGACGCCGCGCCTCCTCGGGTTGCGCGCTCGGCAAGTCGATCTTGTTGATGACCGGAATGATCTCGAGGCTGTTCTCCACGGCCAGATAGGCATTGGCCAGCGTCTGCGCCTCGACGCCCTGCGACGCGTCGACCAGCAGCAGTGCGCCCTCGCAGGCAGCCAGCGATCGGGTCACCTCGTACGAGAAATCCACGTGACCTGGCGTGTCGATGAGGTTCAGCACGTACTTCTCGCCCGAATCCGCGGTGTAGTGAAGGCGGACCGGATGTGCCTTGATCGTGATACCCCGCTCTCGCTCGAGGTCCATCGCATCGAGCACCTGCGCTTCCATCTCGCGGGCCTGCAGGGCGCCGGTCATCTCGAGAAACCGATCAGCCAGCGTCGACTTGCCGTGATCGATGTGAGCAATGACCGAAAAGTTGCGGATGTGGCTTGG
>JBEBGB010001292.1:0-1116 GCA_040081675.1 Vicinamibacterales bacterium | reverse complement strand
CCGCGGTGCTGCTACGACTGATGCCGCAGGATCTTGCCGCAACCTACCTCTGGATGGGTCTGGCGTGCGGTCCATACAGCTCCACGTTCCCGCAAGCCGACCAGCACGAGGCCATCGTCAAGCCGGTGGCGGAGATTCCGCTCATTGCGTTCAAGTCCGCCACAGCGTGCGGCCTCACCTCGTCGGAGCCGCTCGAGGCGTTGTTGGCGGCGGAGCCACGATTTGGCGAGATCCACTACCACCTGGGACTCTTTGCGCTCGGTGGGCAGACAGGACGTCCGCCTGATCTCGACGGTGCGGATGCCCGCTTCCGCCCTGCCTTCCAGTGGCTTCAGGAATGGCCCACGCTCACGCTCGCCATCGCCAACGTCGCGATGTCCGCTGAAGACTTCCCGCGTGCGCTCGAGTTCTACAGTCGCACCCTCACGCTGTCTCCGGATGATCCTGATGCACTCGCGGGTACTATTCGTGCGCTCACCTACGAGAACCGTCACACAGAGGCGATCGCGGTTGCCGATCGTCTGCTCGCGATCGGGCGCAACCCGGGCGAAGCGCACTACTGGCGGGCGATGAACTTTGCTCGCTTGAGGCAGGACGACCAGGCATGGATCGACATCGAAGAGGCCGCGAAGGGGCTCGCCAACGCTGACGTCCCCAAGCTCGCGGGCATCCTGGCGATCAATCGCCGCGACCTTGCCACCGCGCGTCAGCGGCTCGAACTGGCGCGAGTGCGGCGCCGCGCCGACTGTGAAGTGGCCTACTACCTCCAGACGGTCCTCTCCGAGCAGCGCGATTGGGACCGAGCGGCAGCGGCCGCTGCCGACGCCGGGTCGTGTTTCGAGAACGAGGAAGCGAGCATCGAAGAGGAGCTGGCGGTGGTGCGGGCCTCTGAGATGGCGCCGGAACGTCGAGCGCGGATCGTCGCGCGACGAGAGCAGCAGCTCGTGTCCAACGCGAGGATGCGCGCCACATGCTGGTTCAATGCCGCGGCTGCCAACTTCAACCTGGCGAGAGCCGAGGAAGCGCGGCGCTTTGCCGAGAAGGTGGCCGACGACACATTCTTCGGCGAACGGGCCCGTACCATGCTCGATCGGCTCAAGTGATCGGAATTGGTGA
>JBEBGB010000421.1:0-4690 GCA_040081675.1 Vicinamibacterales bacterium | reverse complement strand
CTGCACGGCTCGAGTCATCGCGAGGCGCTCGCCATTCTCAATGAACCGTGCGCTGACAACACCGACACCTACGCCTGGGTCTCGAACGGCACGCACGACAAACTCTACCTGGTGATGGACTTCAACCCCCTGCATGAACCTGGGCAGGGCAACCAGGGTCTGCGAGCCTGCGACGGCTATCGCTACGAGTTCCATATTGGCAAGGGCACCAGTCTGAAGGACAGGGTCGTCTACCGGGTCGAGTTCACCAAGAACCTCGCCAAGGAAGGGGCACCGTCCCCGACCGACCCGCTCGGCGGCGGCAACGAGCTGCTCTGGCAACTGACCGGCGGCACCGAGACGATGAAGGTGACGCGCCTGGACGGCGACGACGACAGGCACGGCAGAGGCGGCAGAGATTGGGACGACGATAAGCATGGGGACGACGACAAGGATGGAGGCCACGGCAAAGGCCACGACGATGACGCGGAGGTGCTGGGCCAGGGCCTGCCGGTTCTGCCGAACAACCACGGTCCGCAGACCGATCGTCTCATCTACGGTCTCGGGCCGTTCCAGGGCTACAACTCCGGCAACCCGTCGAGCCGTCAGAACGGCCTGTACGATCAGCCGTTCGTCGACACCTACATCCAGAACCTGTCGAACGGTGGCCGCATCATCGCCGGTCAGTTCGACGATCCGTATCAACTGGACGAGAAAGGCATCTTCGATCTCGTAAACCTTGGCCGAAATGACCTGGGCGGCATCCCGGGCGCTCGCACGACACCCATCGAGGACGTCTTCACGGGATTCAACGTCTTCTCGATTGCGCTCGAAGTGCCCATGTCGGACATCTTCCCGAACGGCATCCCCCACAACGGCACGCTCCAGCCGACGTCGACCGACAGCCTGCTTCGCGTCTGGTCGCGGATCACCCGTCGTGAGACACAGACGGTCGACGACAAGAACATCATCACGGGGCTCAAGGGCAGCGGCGACTGGGTGCAGGTTGGCCGCAACGCGTTGCCGCTCTTCAACGCAGGTCTGGTCGGCACGCAGCGTCAGACGCTCTATCTCCGCACAAGCCCGCTGAAGGACGTCACCAACTTCGGCGCCGACATCCTCTATCCCGTGCTCGTACGCGATGCCGAGGCGCTGGGCATCTATGCGGCACTCGGTGTGCCACCGGCCACGGTGGGGACGCTCAAGGGACCCCGCGTCGACATCATCAACGCGATCAACCTGGGTCGGCCCATCCCGATCGCCGACGGTTCGACCGGTGACGTCATCACCATTGATGCCTCCATCGATTCGAGCTTCCCGAATGGCCGACGGCTCGGCGGCGGCACGGCGCCAAACCGTCATCAGGTCAATGTCAACAGCGTGCTCCTCAGTCTCATCGTCGCGGGCAATCCGGCCTTGGGGCTGGCAAGGGGCGTCGAGGTGAACGACAAGAACTTCCTCGATCGCTTCCCGTTCCTGGCGCCGGCGCATCAGGGTCTGTTGCAGGGACACGGCGGCATCAACGTGCCGACCGAACCGAACATTCCCACACCGTAAGGGAGAGACCCACCTTGGCCTGGACCGCTCCGTAACAAGGGCGGCCCAGGCTGGTGTACCGCTCAATTCTGCGCACTGGAGCTGCATGATGACGTCCAACACCCGCACACTCTCGCGTCTGACATCGGCGACGCTCGTGGCGCTGTCGTTGATAGCCGCCGCTGGCCAGTCCCTGTCTGCGCACGACATGTGGATCGAGCCTGGAAAGTTTCTGCCTGAAGCGGGCGAAATCATCGCACTCCGTCTCCGCGTGGGCCAGGGCCTGCTCGGCGATCCCTTGCCTCGCGACTCTCGCCTGGTCCGCGAGTTCATCGTCGAAGACAGCGAGGGGCGGAAGCCTGTGGTGGGTCGCGACGGATCGGATCCTGCCGGGTTCATTCGCGTCGCGGTACCCGGGCTACTCGTGGTCGGCTATCACAGCACGCCGAGCGTCGTTGACCTGACACCCGAACTTTTCAACCAGTACGTGCGCGAAGAAGGACTGGACGCGGTGGCTGCGCTACGTGCCACACATCACACCTCCGACTCTGGCGGCCGCGACTCGTTCATCCGCTGCGCGAAGAGTCTGCTGCTGAACGGCGCACCGAGCGACGCCCAGCGTGACCGCGCGCTCGGGATGCCGTTGGAGCTGGTAGCCGAGAAGAATCCGTACATGCTCAAGGCGGGTCAGCAACTGCCGGTACGACTGACCTACGAGCAGCGACCCTTGGCCGGCGCTCTCGTGGTGGCAATCAACAAGCGGCATCCAGACGACAAGGTGAGCGCACGCACGGACAGCAATGGACGGGTCCAGTTGCCCATCGCCACCGACGGCACGTGGCTGATCAAGGCGGTGCACATGATTCCGGCAAAGCCGGGCACCGGCTCCGACTGGTCCAGCTATTGGGCGTCGCTTACGTTTGGCTATGCTCGCTGAGTCGCGCGGAAGACAGCTCGCGGTGTCGGCACGGTTGAAGTGCTCGCGGCTTCAGCATGGGAATCGTGCGGGCTCACGGGTGAGAGGCACGAAGAAGCGCAGGCGGCCTGCCCTTCTCGCGCTGCTCCTGGCCTGCGCGACGCTGGTGTTGTGCGCCGGCGGTGTTCTGTCCGCACACGAACCCGGCGCCACGCGCGTCATCGCAGCCTTCACATCTGACAACACCTACCGCGTTGAAGTGATCACGGATGCCTCCGCGCTGCTCGAGAAGGCCGAATCGATCGCGGACGTGGAACCAAGCGCTGTCGGAACGGACGCCGCAGCGCTCGAACGTCGCTTGTCAGCGCTGACGGACGTTCTGGCCAGCCGCATTCACGTCACCTTCGACGCCACCGACGTTCGACCAGCGCTGGCACTGACCGTGGCGCCCGCCTCAGACGCACTCACCTGGCCGCTGGCTCACATCGTCTTGACGGGGCAAGTACCGACCGAGGCCAAGCAGTTCATGTGGCGCTTCGGCTGGACGTTCACGTCCTACTCCTTGTCGACCCGCATGCCTCTTGCGCGCGAGGACTCGACGATATCGCTGGAGGGAGACCAGCAGAGCCGTCCCATTCCTTTGACGGCAATTGAGCCGCCGACGAATTTGCGGAACGTCGTCCTCCGCTATGTCGCGCTGGGCTTCACACACCTGCTTCCGCTCGGACCGGACCACATGCTCTTCGTGATGGGACTGTTTCTGCTGAATAGCAGGCCGCGCGCGCTGCTGGCGCAGGTCAGCGCATTTGCTGTCGCGCACTCCCTCACGCTTGGCCTTGCCACCTACGGACTGATCGCGGTGCCGTCGCGCATCATCGAACCCGCGATTGCGCTGTCGATTGCCTACGTGGCGATCGAGAACCTGCTGTGGTCTGACCTGAAGAAGTGGCGCATCGGTCTGGTCTTCGCTTTCGGTCTCCTGCACGGGCTCGGGTTCGCCAGCGCGCTTCAGGGGCTCGGGCTGCCGCGAACTGGTCTCCTGACTGCGCTGGCCTCGTTCAACCTTGGCGTGGCAGCCGCGGAGTTCACCGTGATTGCGGGCGTGTTCCTGCTGGTCGGGTGGCGGTGTACGGAGCGCGGCTGGTATCGCGCACACGTGGCTATTCCCGCGTCTGCGGCAATCGCCTGCACGGCAATGTTCTGGGCAGTCGAACGAATCGCCTGGTAACAGACCTGACTCGAGGGCGCGTTGCGGGAAGTGTCGCACCGAACAGGCGTTGACGTGCGGTCTTACTCCGACTCGTCTTCGTCGTCGGACTTCTTGTTCCAGTAGCGCGAGTACTCCTCGAGGAACGTCAGCGTATCGAACGACTTCATCCGATCGAAGAACAGAATGCCGTCCAGGTGATCGGTCTCGTGTTGAATGACGCGCGCCGAGAAGCCTTTCGCACGGAGCTCGATGCGCTCGCCGGCGCGGTCGAACCCACGCACTCGGACTTCACGATATCGCGGCACCATGCCCCGGATGTCCGGAATGCTCAGGCACCCCTCCCAGTCCTCCACGATGTCAGTTCCAAGGGGCGTGATCTCCGGGTTGACGATAGCAATCGGATCGGTGGGCTCTTCGCCGCGTTCCACGTCGAGCGACGCCACGAACAGCCGCACGCTTTCGTGCACCTGCGGCGCCGCGAGCCCGACACCGTGGTACTCGTCCATCGTGTCCATCATGTCGTCGATGAGTTTCTGCACGACGGCAGACTTCAGCGTGGCGCGGTCGAGCGCCTGGGTCTTGGTTCGCAGTACCGGATGCCCCATGCGGGCCACTTTCAGAATCGACATACGTGCCGAATTATACTTGCCGGAGACAGACACCTCACGCGTGGCCGCTCAACATCCGCACGACGATTCACCCGGCTTCCGTTTCTGCCCGCGATGTGGCGGTGAGCTCGATGTGCGTCAACTCAAGCCTGGCGACCCGGCGCGTCTGGTGTGCGGACGTTGCGACTTCGTGTTCTATCTCGATCCCAAGGTCGCCGTCGGCACGATCGTCAGACTGGACAGCCATCGACTGGTGCTGGTGCGCCGCGCGATCGAGCCTGGCTACGGCAAGTGGGTGTTTCCCGGTGGGTATGTCGACCGCGGAGAGCCACTCGTCGACGCAGCGATCCGCGAAGCGCGCGAGGAGTGCGGCCTCGAGGTTCGACTCGACGGTCTGGTGAATGTGTACTCCTACGCTGGCCGCACGCCGGTCATCGTGGT
>JBEBGB010001291.1:0-1117 GCA_040081675.1 Vicinamibacterales bacterium | reverse complement strand
TGCAGGTCGGCGCCTTGCAGCTCATGGTCCTCGGAGAGACGCGTCCCTGCGAACAGATGGAAGACGTCGTTCCCGGACTGCAGTCCGCGATGCGCGAGCCGTGGGGCGGCGGGGCGTTCGCGAAGGTACTCGTCACAGGCGACGTCGCGGTCGGCGATGAGGTGTCCTGGCTCGAGGCCAGAGCAAGGTAGAACCCTCGCCCAGAGACCAAGGTTGTTTCACACTTGGTCCCCCGACGAGCCGCCGATACATTTCCTTCAGCTACGAACATTCGGGCTCGCCTTTCGTCGGTCGCTTCGACGCGCCGGGCTTCTCCTGAGGCGGACTGTCAGCAGACAGATTCGTCACATATGGTGGGCACAACGCTAGAAGACAGTGGGTGCTTTCGCTGCGGGTCGGCGCGATGATCACTGATGGCTGTGGACACGTTCTGGCGTTTCAGCCACGCTCCGGGACCCAATCGGAGTGGCAGCTTCCCCAAGGGGGACTGCTGCGCGGAGCTCCCAGCGCGAGCTGACGATTCTCTACATCATCATGTGATCCTGCAGCCTCCGCTTGCGTGTCGCCAATCCGTGCGATAGGAAGGTGTCCGTGGTAGAGCCGTTAGTCGAACTCTCGTTTGGGGGCAGTCTGATCTGAACCGACGTGTCCAGTCACGATCTCGGCGCGCGAGTAGTTCTCGCTCTTCATCTTCGCGCCGGCGAGACGCCGCAGCATCGCCAGTTGACCGATGTGGGTCAGCGAATCCGCGATCGCGCCCTGGAAGATCTTCTCGGGCTTCGCCGCGAGCGGCGCATCGGACGCGAGGTACGCGTCGAGCCGCGCGAGCGTGGCGTGAAACCGCATGACCTCCTGATCCCAGGGCAGCGGCGCGGACTCATTCCACGTTTCCACGCCGGTGGCCTGCGAGAGCGCCCAGTCGTACAAGTCGCCGATGTGCGCGAGGATCTTCGCGGCCGTGCGCGGCGATCCGTCCGGCGAGTACGCTGCGAAACTCGCCGGCGCGTCGCGGATCGCCTTCCCGCCGCGGTACGCCACGGTCGCGACGGTATGTCTCAACAACGCGCGCTTCTCATCCATCTCCATTACCCATCAGACTACAACACTTGACCGCGCC
>JBEBGB010000420.1:0-4697 GCA_040081675.1 Vicinamibacterales bacterium | reverse complement strand
TAGCCACTCAGTTCGAGCGCGCGATAGCTTCGTTTGCAGATGTGCTGAATCTGCTCGGCCACCGGCGCCGGCAGGTCGCGAGCCGCTCCGCTCTGGATTTCGTACTTCTGCTGGTACTTGACGCTCCACTTCACGCGGTCTGTCGCGATGCGCCTGGCCTCGGGCGGCATGTTGGTGAAGAAGAGTTCCCACACAGGAAGCGCCTGCAGCGACTGGTTGCCAAAGACGCCAACGTACAACTCCCGCCCGTCGATGTACTTCTCAGCGATCGCGGCCGTGCCGATGCTCTCGTGAATGAACGCGACGCGCTCCTCGAGTTTCTCGTCGTTGTCGACGACTGACGCCTGAGAGATCCCGATCGATGCCTCCTGAGTCAGCGACTTCACGATCAGCGGGAAGGGCAGTCGCTTCGACCGGCGAGCCGGACGACCGATACGGAACACTTCGAATGGCGGCACCTCGATGCGGTGATAGGACAGGAGCTTCTTGGAGAGCGATTTGTCCCGCGCCAGGAGAAGACCGCGCGGATTGCACCCCGTGTAGGGAAGCTTCATCAGCTCGAGCAGGCTGACGACGTTCTGGTCGAAGATCGTCACATCGTCGAAGCCCTCGAGGAGATTGAAGGCGATGTGTGGCTTCCACTCGGCGACGATCCGCCTGATCTCGCCCAGGTCGTCGTGGACACCCAGAGGTCGAACCTCGTGTCCGAGCGCGCGCAGCGTCGAGACCACGTCGAACTCAGTGCGCCACTCTGCCGCCTCCACGTCCACGCCCTCGGGCACTGCGTCTGGTGGCACGAGATGCCGATGGACCAGCGCCAGCACGCGAAGTTTGTTGCTCACAGCGCCACCCGATGCCGCCCGCTGTGCAAGTAGTTCATCGTCTGCACGGTGAGGAAGACCATGAAGTCGATCTTGGTCGTCTGCTCGTCTTCAGTGAGCCGAAGATTCAAGTCGCGACACCGGCGAATGACTTTGTCGATCAACTTGTCGATTGTGTACTGGTAGCTGTCTGTGAAGCTTGCGACGGTGGTGCGCACCTCCCGCCGAATG
Organism: Vicinamibacterales bacterium; assembly: GCA_040081675.1. Lineage (GTDB taxonomy): Bacteria > Acidobacteriota > Vicinamibacteria > Vicinamibacterales > CAVVIG01 > CAVVIG01. The sequence continues at coordinate 3,645 of JBEBGB010000420.1, read as the reverse complement.
CGTCGCAGAAACCTCGCGGCCGATATCCGACTGGCATAGCGGGGATCATCAGAGAAGAGGTTGCGCAGGTCAGACTCGTAGAAGTCGGGCGAATCGAGCCCGTAGTGTTCGCGCTTGTTGCGATAGTGCTCGCGTAGCGTTTCTTCGAGCGTGTTCAGCGGGTCGACTTCCCGAATCGCGGTCACCTTTGGCGGAGCCGTCGCCAGCCCACGCATCAGCCGATCCATGTACTGGAGCTTGCGCTCGGCAGGCCAGCCCTCGTAGCGGACGCGCCAGTTGATGCTCGGGTCGAGCCAGGTCGCGAAGGTCTCAGCGAAGTCCTCGTCGGGATGACTCTGCGCGTACCAGTGATCCAGATGCTGCACGAAGCTCTTGCTGTACGGTTTTGGCGTGTAGTACTCGGGATACGGGGTTGACGGTCGACCGAAGACGTCGCGTCGCGCGCGCCGCCGACGCAGCTGATAGGCGTTGTCAATGGCGTGACCAGCCTCGTGACGCAGGATCTTCAGGCACGTCTCCTCGTCGCCGCCTTCGACTTCGAGCATCTGTGACAGTTCCAGCTTGGCCAGGCGTGGATGCAGCAAGTAGAACGGCACCGCAACGCCGGGAACGCCGTCCGGACTGAACCATTCGTTCGAAATCCAGTAGTGCGGGCAGATGAGGCCCCGCTCCTTCAGCTGCGCATCGACGGTGCTGATTCTCTGCTGAAGGTCGGTCCCTTCGATGCGCAGATCGAGATCGCACATGCGCACGTCGAGCAGTTGCTCGTCCGGCAGCGATGCCCAATGCGCGGCTACAGAGTCGGTTGGCGCATCCACCACGTGGTCTGCCGTTCGTACGCGTGTGCCGCTCCGAGTAAGGTCGATTCATCGAACATGCGTCCGGTCAGCTGGAGACCGATTGGCAACGCGTCAGCCGTGAACCCGCACGGGATGCTGATTGCCGGCAAACCGGCGAGATTCGCGCTCACCGTGAAGACGTCGGCCAGATACATCTGCAGTGGGTCGGCCATGCGCTCGCCAATCTTGAATGCAGGCGTCGGGCTCGTAGGCATGGCGACGACGTCAACCTGCTCGAAGGCGCTGTCGTAGTCGCGGCGGATCAGTGTGCGCACCTGCTGCGCCTTGAGGTAGTACGCGTCATAGTAGCCGGCGCTCAACACGTAGGTGCCGAGCATGATGCGGCGCTTCACTTCAGGACCGAACCCCAGCTCCCTGGAACGTCCGTACATGGTGCGCAGATCGTCCTGCGCGGACGGCGGTCCCTGCGTCGGAGCGCGGAACCCGTAGCGCACGCCGTCATACCGCGCGAGATTCGAGCTCGCCTCGGCCGTTGCCACGAGGTAGTAGACCGGTATGGCCGCAGATGCGTAAGGCAGCGTGATGTCGACCAGTGTGGCGCCAGCGGCCCGGTACACCTCGAGCGACTCGTTGAACGCCTTCGACACCTCCGCGTCGACGCCCTCGTTCACGAGCGCGCGCGGCACGCCGAGCCGAAGCCCGCGTGCGTCGCCCGTCAGGGCGCTGGTGTAGACAGGGACCTTTTCGGGAGCACTCGTGGCGTCGGCTGCATCATGTCCGGCGAGCACGCTCAGCGCGATCGCCGCATCCTCAACCGTCCGTGCGAACGGACCGATCTGGTCGAGCGATGATGCGAAGGCCAGCAGACCGTACCGGGACACGCGGCCGTACGTCGGCTTCAGGCCGACGAGTCCACAGAGGGCTGCAGGTTGACGAATCGAGCCGCCCGTGTCCGATCCGAGCGACAGCGGCGTCATTCCGGCGGCGACGGCAACCGCGGACCCGCCGCTCGAACCACCAGGAATGCGATCGGTTGCCCACGGATTTCGTGCGGCGCCAAACGCCGAGTTCTCGTTCGACGATCCCATGGCGAACTCGTCGCAGTTCGTCTTGCCGATAATGACAGCGCCAGCGGCCTTCAACCGGGTCGTGACCGTCGCGTCGTAGGGCGGCACGAAGTGCTCGAGAATCCTGGACGATGCGGTCGTTCGGATGCCCTTCGTACAGAGGTTGTCCTTCAGCGCGACCGGAACGCCGGCCAGTGGCATCGACGCACGGTTCGGGTCCGCGTCCACGGCTGCGGCCTGAGCCAGCGCTTGCTCGGCCGTCACGGTGTTGAACGCGTTGAGCGCGCCGTTGTGTGCCTGCACCCGCGTCAGCGCTTCTGTGCAGACGTCGACTGCCGAGCGCGCACCCGATTGCACGGCGTCGCGAATGTCTCGCAGGGTTGCCGTTGCGCTCATCCGATAACCCGGGGCACGCGGAACAAGCCGGCTTCGACGACCGCGTCAGGCGCGTTGCCCAGCGCAGATGCTCGGTCGAGCGACGGGCTCACAACATCAGGCCGATCGGCTTCATGACGAGTGACCACGCTGGCTGTTGGCGGCACGCCGGTGGTGTCGATCTTCTGAACTTGAACGGCGTAGTCGAGGATGTCCCCGAGTTGGCGCGAGTAGAGTTCGATCTCTTCATCGTCGAGTCGAAGATGGGCGAGTGCGGCGATCGCTTCGATTTGCGAACGGGAGAACGCGACGGGCATGCGAAATGGTACAGCGTTTTACCGAAACGATGCAGTGTCTGTTCCCGGGTGCGGGTTCTTACCACGCCACCATCGCGTCCTCGAACAAGGCGGCCAGTTCGTCTGGGCCAGCGGGCCGAGGCGAGAGCTTCGTCACACGGTGCTGAGGCAACGTGCCTTCGACAAGCGCGGGGATGTCGGCCGTTGAATAACCAACTGCCTTCAGGCCATTCGGGACGTCAAGGCGCTGCATGAACCAGGTGATTCGCTCCGCGAGGACACGTCCAGCGTCGGCTTCGGCAACGGTGCTGACCGATGCACCGAGGGCTTCCGCCGCCTGCAGGTGACGCTGCGGATTGGCGGACGCCGTAAATCGGAATACCGCGGGCGCGTTCAGAATGACCGACATGCCGTGCGGAACCATGGGATGGTCCGATGGATAACCCGGCGCGCGGTACTCGCGCACGTGGCCCGACACTGGATAGGACATACCATGCGGGAGATGGACGCCCGCATTGCCAAAGCCGACTCCTGCGTACGACGCCGCCAGAATCATCTGCGCACGTGCCTCATCGTCGCCTGGGTCATTGAACGCCCGGAGCAGGTAGTTCGCGACGATCTGCAAGGCGGCAAGCGACCAGATATCGCTGATCGGATTCGAGCCCTGGTACGCCGGACGCAGCGCCGGCCGGTCGGGCCGCGGCCGTGCGGAGTACGGAAGGGCCGTAAAGGACTCGATGGCGTGGCTGAGAATGTCCAACCCGGTCGACGCCGCCACCTGCGGCGGCATGGTCCGTGTGTTGTCCGGATCAAGTAGCCCGAGGGTGGGCTTGAGCCGCCGGCTGGCGATGCCGGTCTTCGCGTGCATCTCGGTGAAGTCGAAGATGCTGACGCCGGTTGTCTCCGAGCCCGTTCCAGCTGTTGTCGGAATGGCGATGAGGGGCTTCAGCGGGCCCGGCACTGGCAGCGCCCGACCGATTGGTGCGTTCACGTAGTCCAGAAAGTCGGCCGGAGGACAAGTGGTGTAGAGATTGACGGCCTTCGCCGTGTCGATCACCGACCCTCCGCCAAGCGCGACGATGCCGTCGATTTCGTGCCCGTTCGCGA
>JBEBGB010000419.1:0-4712 GCA_040081675.1 Vicinamibacterales bacterium | reverse complement strand
GGGAACGCCGGAGGCATCTTTTCGCGGGGCCAGGACCAGCCCGCGGCCGCTGACCGTGTGTGCACCAGGCGGGCGCGTTCGCGCTCGGCGGAATTCGCCGGAACGGCTCGACCGTCCGGTCGAAGGGCGCGGCGGCGCAACGGCGCCGCTACTTTGCGGGTGCTGGTGTGCTGACAGGCTTGCCTTTCTCGATGACGTAGGTCGCGACCACCTTCGCCGTCGACCCTGCCACCGGATGGCCATTGTGAACAACACCGGCCGGGACGAAGAACGGCTCGCCTGTCTTCAGTGTCCTCGATGGTTGGCCGTCGACCTCGAGCACGAAAGGCCCGGCCTCGACAAACGAGATTTCCTCTCCCGGATGCGTGTGACGCCCGGTCTCGCTCCCTGCCGGGAACTCCACCGCCGCCATCACGGCTTCCCGCCCGGGTGCCGTCAGGTCAACCTGCTGCAGGATGGTGCGCTTGAATGCGGGGGCCTGCGCCATCAGCGTTCCGCCCCCGACCACAACCAACGCCGCGAGTGCGGCCGCAAGTCCCATGCGTTTTGTCATCACTCTTCTCCCATGAGGCGGACCTGACGATCCGCGACTACTGTCACGCGCGGATCACTGTAGTCCGCAAGTAACGATTACGAACGCGCCTACTTCGCGACAAGAACCGCTTTGACGTATTCACGAGTCATCCTGGCAATGTTCGAGATGGAGATCTCCTTCGGGCAGACGGCTTCGCATTCGCCCTCGTTCGAACAACTCCCGAAGCCTTCAGCGTCGGCTTGCGCCACCATGTCCAGCACACGGCGGTGACGCTCGACCTTTCCCTGTGGAAGAAGCGCCATCTGCGAGATCTTGGCGCTCATGAACAAGTGTGCTGATGCGTTCTTGCACGCTGCAACGCACGCGCCGCAGCCGATGCACTGGGCCGAGTCCATCGCGGCTTCGGCGACATCTTTGGGGATCGGGATAGCGTTGCCGTCCGGCGCACCGCCGCAATTGACCGACACGTACCCGCCAGCGGCGATGATGCGGTCGAACGCACTGCGGTCGACGATGAGGTCCTTGACGACGGGGAACGCGCGCGCACGCCAGGGTTCGATCGTGATGGTGTCGCCGTCCTTGAACCGGCGCATGTGCAGCTGGCAGACAGTGGTGCTGCGATCCGGTCCATGCGGGATGCCATTGATCACAAGCGAGCACATGCCGCAGATGCCTTCGCGGCAATCCGAGTCGAAGGCGATGGACTCTTCGCCCTTCTTGGTAAGTCCTTCGTTCACGACGTCGAGCATTTCGAGGAACGACATGTCTGGCGAGACGTGGTCGGCGACGTAATCGACAAGCCGGCCAGCCGAGGTGGGCTTTGCCTGACGCCAGATTTTCAGAGTGAGATTCATCGTGATCCCTGCATTTGGAGAGTTGGCGATCTGGTGACTTGTTGAGTCAGAAGGCTGGACCTTCAGTTGACCACGTGAATTCACCGATGCTCGAGTTCGAACTCACCAATTCTCCAATTCTCCAATTCTCCAATTCTCCAATTCTCCACTTACTTGTAACTACGCTGCGTCGGGTGGACCTCGTCGAACACCAGTCGCTCCTTGTGGAGAGTCGGGCGTGTACCAACGCCCTGAAACTCCCAGGCCGCCACGTAGGAATACTGTTCGTCGTCGCGAAGAGCCTCGCCGTCCGGCGTCTGGCTCTCTTCGCGGAAGTGACCACCGCACGATTCCTTGCGTTCGAGTGCGTCGAGCGCCAGTTGCTCGGCGAATTCCAGATAGTCGGCCACACGTCCGGCGTACTCGAGGCTCTGGTTCAGATTATCGGGCGAGCCCGGTACCGATACGTTGTGCCAGAACTCTTCGCGTAGCTTCGGGATCTGCGCGAGCGCGCGATTCAGGCTGGCGTCCGTGCGCGCCATCCCGACGTCGTCCCACATGATGCGACCCAGCTCGCGATGGATCTCGCGGATGCCCCGGTTGCCCTTCACCGCCAACAACGAGTTGATGCGTTGCTGAACGTTGTCCGCGCCTTCCTTGAAAGCCGCGTGGTCAGTCGTGACCTTGGGCAGTGGCGTGCTCGCCAGGTACTGACCGATGGTGTACGGAATGACGAAGTAGCCGTCGGCAAGACCCTGCATGAGTGCGCTGGCTCCGAGCCGGTTCGCGCCGTGGTCGGAGAAGTTCGCTTCGCCGAGCACATGGAGCCCCGGAATGGTGCTCATCAAGTTGTAGTCGACCCACAACCCGCCCATCGTGTAGTGGATCGCCGGGTAGATCCGCATCGGCACTTCATACGGATTCTCGTCGGTGATCTTCTGATACATCTGGAACAGGTTGCCGTACTTCTCCTTGATCACGTCTGGACCGACGCGTTTGATGGCGTCCTTGAAGTCCAGATAAACCGCTAGACCACTGTCGCCGACGCCACGGCCGTCGTCGCACGCCTGTTTGGCGTTGCGCGACGCCACGTCGCGCGGAACCAGGTTGCCAAAGCTCGGGTACTTTCGCTCCAGGTAGTAGTCGCGCTCGTCTTCGGGAATCTGCTCGGGCGAGCGCGTGTCGCCCTGCTTCTTCGGCACCCACACGCGGCCATCGTTGCGCAGGCTCTCGCTCATGAGCGTGAGCTTCGATTGGTGCTCGCCGCTCACGGGAATGCAGGTCGGGTGGATTTGCGTGAAGCAGGGGTTGGCGAACAACGCGCCGCGCTTGTGCGCACGCCATGCAGCCGTCACGTTCGAGTTCACGGCGTTGGTCGACAGGTAGTAGACCGTGCCGTAGCCACCCGTCGCCAGACACACCGCGTCGGCCGCGTACTTCTCGATGGCTCCCGTGACCAGATTGCGGACGATGATGCCGCGAGCCAGCCCGTTGATGAGGACCAGGTCGAGCATCTCGCGGCGAGCGAAGAGTTGCACCGACTTCTCATGCACCTGACGCATGAGCGACTGGTAGGCGCCAAGCAACAACTGCTGGCCCGTCTGGCCGCGTGCGTAGAACGTGCGCGACACCTGCGCGCCGCCGAACGACCGGTTGTCCAGCAGCCCGCCGTACTCGCGCGCGAACGGGACACCCTGCGCCACGCACTGGTCGATGATGTTGACGCTGACCTGCGCGAGGCGGTGGACATTGGCTTCACGCGATCGGTAGTCGCCGCCCTTCACCGTGTCGTAGAAGAGACGGTAGATGCTGTCGCCGTCGTTCTGGTAGTTCTTGGCCGCATTGATACCGCCCTGCGCGGCGATGCTGTGTGCGCGACGCGGACTGTCTTGAATGCAGAAGTTCAGGACGTTGTACCCGAGCTCGCCGAGCGATGCCGCCGCCGACGCGCCCGCCAATCCCGTGCCGACAACGATGACCGTGAACTTGCGCTTGTTGGCCGGGTTGACCAACTTCATTTCGAACTTGTGCCGATCCCACTTGTCTGCGATCGGGCCGGCGGGAATCTTTGCGTCGAGTGTCATTGGCCCACCTGCGCGGCGAAGAGGTGCACGTAAAGGGTGATGATGACAAAGCCGCCTCCGATGAGGACGGCGAACATCTTGCCCAGTGCGAGGATGCGCGGTGTCCAGCGCGGGTGTTCGAGGCCTAGCGACTGAAACCCGCTCGACGCGCCGTGCCACAGGTGCGAACCGACAAGGAGCATGCTGACCACGTAGAACGCGACCGACACGGGACTGTGGAAGTTCTCGGCCACCAGGCGGTACAGATCGCGGACCCCTTCGACGTCCGACGGGTACTCGGGCCCGTACTTGAACGTCCTCACATGGATCACGACGAAGATCAGCAGCCACAAGCCGCTGACAATCATCGTGGTCGACGAGACGGACTTTCGGCTCGGCGCGCCCTGGCCCTTCTTCTTGATGTACGCCACCGGACGCGTCTGCTGGTTCTTGAGGAACATCGTCACGGTCTTGTAGATGTGCAGCAGGAAGACGAGCAGCAGTCCGACCTCGATGACCGGAATCAGCGGGTTGTTCGTGAGGAGGTGTGAGTAGCTGTTGAAGGTCGTCGGGCCGAGGACAATGAGGGCGTTGCCGGCGATATGGGTAATGAGGAAGAGGAAGAGGGCGAGGCCGGTAGCGCCAATCAGCAGCTTCGTACCGACAGACGAGGCGAAGACCCGAATACGCGAAGACATCAACCGTTGAGTGTATCGCACAATTCTGAAGGACATCGCTGTCGGTTGGGCGAGCGTGTCGTCACGGTAGCGCGTGAAGACTCGGAAGCCTTCGTCAGTTGCCGCACGGCATTGACGAAACGAGCGTTCGGCGCATAGCATTCAAGCTTCCTACCTCATGAAAATTCACGAGTATCAAGCGAAAGCCATCCTCGCGAGGCACGGCGTGCCTGTCCCGCGCGGCGAAGTTGCAATCAACGCGACCGAAGCGGGCGAGATCGCGCGTCGCCTCGGCGGCGCCGTCTGTGTCGTCAAGGCACAGATTCACGCCGGCGGTCGCGGCAAGGGCGGCGGCGTCAAGCTGGCCAAGTCGCCTGACGAGGCGGAGTCGATTGCCAAGCACATGCTGGGCATGACGCTCGTCACTCACCAAACGGGCCCAGAGGGACGCGTCGTGGGACGCGTGCTCATCGAAGAGGGCCTGAAGATGACGCGCGAGCTCTACCTGAGCGTCGTCCTCGACCGGGCGTCAGGTAAACCCGTGTTCATGGCCAGTGCCGACGGCGGTATGGACATCGAAGAGGTTGCCGCGTCGACACCCGAG
>JBEBGB010000418.1:0-4713 GCA_040081675.1 Vicinamibacterales bacterium | reverse complement strand
ACCGCCAGGATGTCGGCCGCGACGCGTGCGAGGTCGAACAGCGAGTGCGTGCCCAGGTTGCCGACGCCAGTCTGGACGTACAGCTTGCCGTCGGGTCGAATCGTCATGAGGCCGTCGTGGCCAATCGAACCCGCCGTGTGCGTGCCGATCGAGACACCGACGCCGCGGACTTTGTTGCCGATCCTTTGCCCGGCGCGTGCGGCACGTTCCTTCCACCCGAATTGCTCGGCGCCCTTGTCGAGCGCCTCTCGCACGAAGGCACTCGTCGTGTACCCGCGTCGACCGTTGCGCTCGGGACCGAAGGGTGCCTTGCCAACGGGTGCGTTGATCTTCCGCAGTTCCACCGGATCGATGCCGAGCTGCTTCGCGCCCTTCGTGATCGCCTGATCCACGATGGCGATGCCCTGCATCTCCCCGGGCGATCGCTGGAACAGACGCGTGGGCGTGTTCGTGAGGACGTTGATGGCGCGCCAGCGCATCGCCAGCGGCTGATAGAGCAGTGATGTCGCCTGGCCCGCCGCGCGGTGATCGCCGCGCTCGCCGCGAGCGCCGTTATCCTGGACGATGAAGAGGTCGAGGGCGGTGATGCGGCCGTCGGCGCGGAAGCCCACCCTGGCCCGCCCGGTCATGTTGGTGCGGGCATGCCCGATGTAGTGCTCGTCCTCTCGACTGACGCGCATCATGACGGGCGCGTTGGCCTTCTTCGCCAGCAGTGCCGGGATGCACATCGAGACGGCTCCGCCTCCCTTGGCGCCGAACCCACCGCCCGTGTACTCGGAGATGAACACGACGTCCTTCGGATCGACACCGACCCAGCTCGCGACCGAGGCGTGTGTCCGCATCGTGCTCTGCGTGGACCCGTGCAGGAACAACTTGCCGTTCTGCCAGTACGCCATGGCGCTGCGTGTCTCGAGCGTCTGGTGACTCGTGGCCTGCACGACGAAGGTTTCGTCGACGACGAGCGCGGCATCCCGCAGACCCGCGTCGACGTCACCGAAGCTCCACTCCTCGGGGGCTTCGCCCATGGGCAACTGTCCCTCTCCCGCGTCGGTGAAATCCTTCTCGGTCCACTTCAGCGTGCGAAGCTCCGTCTGGTTCGCGACCGCTCCCTCGAGGTCGCGCCGGGCCGGACCGCGAGACGGTGCCAGCACGTTGCCCGTGGTGGTCGCGTCAGGACTGTTTGGGCGCAGGCTTTCGAGCGGGTCGGTCACGAAGGGCAGCAACTCGAGGTCGAGTTCGATTAATTCGATGGCCTGGGCAGCTGTCAGCTCGTCGACTGCGGCGACCGCCAGAATCGGTTCGCCCTCGAAGAGCGGCTCGTTGGTCAGCGCCGGAATATCGCCTCGCGCCGCCTCGGGCAAGTCGTCCGCGGTGAGGATGGCCTTGACACCTGGCATCGCCAGCGCGGCGCTCGTGTCAATGCGCCTGATACGCGCGTGGGGCATCGGGCTGAGGAGCAGTTTGCAGAACAGCATCCCGTCCGCGCGGAAGTCTTCCGCATACTTTGCCCGTCCGGTCACCTTGGCGACCAGGTCCGGGGTCAAGTAGTTCTTGCCGACGAGTTTTTCTTCAGCCACGTCTCAAACCTCCCGACATGTTGCCGCGCGCGGTATCCGGCTAAAGTACGCCCGGGACCCATGACTGTCAACGCAGGCGTAGCGGTGGCTCGTTCGCAACAACTTCGTCCGCTCGAGACTCCCAGCGCCCTCGGCAGTTCCGCCTGTGCTCGGGCCATCTTTGTCGCAGGACTGCTGACCGCCGCGAGCCTCGTGGCCTTCGCCTGGTTTGCCCGATTCCCCGTGCCCTACCGGGACGACTGGGACTGGCTGCTCTGGCTGTTTCGAGGTCCCAAGACACTGGCCCGCTTCTTCGAGCCGCACAACGAGCACATGATTCCGCTGCCGCGGCTGCTGATGTGGCTCCAGTACCGTCTGCAAGGCGCGAACGGGACGCTGCTCTGCTGGGTAGCGCTCGCGTCGCAGGCGACGGTCGCGGCGATCTTCGTCAAGGAGGTGAGACTGCGCTGGGCCGACGCCGAGTCGCGCGACACGCTCGTCGGCGTGACGCTGCTGGCCGTCTGCTTCGCGTACCAGTTGCAGTCGCTGGTGTTCGTCGCGGCCGCGCTGTTTCCGCTGGTCCAGGCGCTTTCAGCCGTCGCCATCCTCTGCGGCGTCAGCGCGTCTGATCCGCAGGCCGGCCAGAGGCGAGGGCCATGGCTGGCCGCGAGCGTGGTCATGACGGCCGGCGCCATGCTGACCACCAGCAACGGTCTGCTCGTTCCCTTCATCCTCGCGCTCGTGGTCGCGCTTCGTCGTTCGCACCCGCTCGTCACCGGCGTCTATGTGGCGCTCGGCACGTGCGGCGCCGTGCTGTTCGCCAGCACCGTGCTCGGAACGAGTGCCGCGAGAGCATCCGGCGCCATCGCACCGAGCGAACATGTCGCGGCTGTCGTCCAGTACTTCCTCGCGTTCTTCGTGCCGTTCCTGACATACGGAAGCCCTGCGATCGGTGCGATCGGAGGTGGGCTCGGGCTGCTCGCCGGCGTTCTTCTGTGCTTCCGAACGGCGCTTCAGCCCGCCCGGACTCCTCGGCTCGACTGGATTGCCTGCGCGTTGATGCTGTTCGTCGTCGGCAGCGCTGGGATGGCCGCCGTGGGGCGCGCGCAGTTCGGGGTGGATCAGGCCGCGCAGTCTCGCTATGCCACCTTCGCGCTGGTCTACTGGGCTGCGCTCGTAGCCGCCGCCGCCAGCTGGTTGGAGCAGCGAACGGGTGAAGCGCTACGTATCCCACGCGCCGCGCAGGTGCCCGTTCTGGCTGTGGTCGGTCTCGTGCTGGTGGCGCATCTCGTCATCGGTGTCGTGTGGCTCGCCAAGACGGGGAACGTCCGCGCGGCAGGGCTCGCGCTCTCGGCCGGCGTGCAGGACGAAGAGTGGCTGAAGACGCTGCATCCGATCACGAGCGCCATCCACGAAGCCATGCGGCTGACCCGCGCCGATGGCGATCGCACGATCATCGACCCGCGGATCGGCACGAAGCTGTCGATGGCGGAGGGTATTACCGGTTGCACCGGCGCGTTGACCCTCGGTCCAGTTGCACCCACTGCGTTTCTCCGGCTCAGTGGTCACATCGAAGACACAGCCAATCGAGGCCTCGTGATCGACGCTACTGGAACCGTGGTCGGTCTCGCAGAGCCCGCCCCGCTGCTCGCAACTCCCGATCCTCCGCGGACTGCCTTCACGGCGGCCGTGCGCCAGGCGATGTTGCAGGGCCGCAGACGAATCGCAGGGGGCTGGATCGGGTTCGTGCAGCCGTCGCCGAGCCTGCCACTGACGTTCGTCGCCATGGACGGAACCGAACAACCTGTGTGTCGGATCGATCTCGCGGTCAGGTGAGGTGAGGAAAATGGTGGCCACCCCGCCGAGCGTCCACCAGAACGTCCGGTAGGTGGGGGGCGCCTGGTCGGTCACAGGCACTGGCTCTTCATCTGCTGGATTCACGGGCATCATCAGTCTGAGCGTCATCTCCGTCAGCGATCCCATGGCCGCGCCGTCGCCTGTGAATCATGTTCGCCCGCCTTGCCCGGCGCAAGGCCTTCTGGTAGAAGACGTGGACGCCTTTATGGCGGAGGAGCATTCATGACACGACATTATTCGATTGCACGCACGTCCGTCGGGTCCCTTGTCATCATTGGTGTCGTGCTCACCGCCGCGAGCACGGTCAACGGACAGGGGACCGCGCAGTTCAAGGCCCATCCGTCGACGCAGGAGCCGTCGAGAATCGTCACGCTCGACACGCTCAAGAAGTGGGAGAAGGAACTCTCCAACTGGGGGCGCTGGGGGAAGGACGACCAGCGCGGCATGCTGAATCTCATCACGCCCGAGAAGACGAAGGCCGCGATGGCGCTGGTGAAGGAAGCCAAGACGGTGACGCTGCAGATCAACCCGATCAAGAAGACCGGCATGGACACGGGCGGCTTCGGAGAGAACCTGCACCGCATGGCACGGATCCATCCCGTCACAGGCGAGGTGCAGGGCGCGCTCGACGTCATCACGTTGTCAATTCACGACGGCCTCAGCTCCCACATGGATGCGCTCTGCCATTACCAGGGACCGATCGGGCGAAAGCCCGGTGAGCCCGCTGTGAGTTACAACGGGTTCCCCTTCACGCTGACCGCTGCCGGCTGCATCGAGTCGGCTACCGATCGCATGGGTCCGGGCTACATCACCCGGGGCGTCCTGGTCGACATGCCGCTCCTGAAGGGCGTGAAGTGGCTCGAGCCGAGCACCCCGATCTACGTCGAGGACCTCGAAGCCTGGGAGAAGTTCGCCGGCATCCGCATCGGTGCGGGCGACGCGCTGATCATCCGAAGCGGCCGGTGGGCCAAGCGGGCAGCGGACGGACCGTGGGCCTACGGACAGGGCGGTGCCGGGCTGCACGCCTCCGTGCTGCCGTGGCTGAAGGCGCGCGAAGTGTCACTGCTCGCCAGCGACGCGGTGAACGATGTGCAGCCGTCCGGTGTGCAGGGCATCGGTCGCCCGATTCATCAGCTCACGCAGGTGAACATCGGCCTCCCGCTGGTTGACGATGCGTATACCGAGGATGCGGCGGTGGAGGCGGCGCGGCTGAAGCGGTGGGAGTTCATGCTGACCTGGTCGATCTACCAGGTGCCCGGCGGGACCGCATCGCCGTTCAACGCACTCGCGACGTTCTAGA
>JBEBGB010000050.1:0-16964 GCA_040081675.1 Vicinamibacterales bacterium | reverse complement strand
CGACAGGTGCGACCGCGCAAAGATACGGCTGGTCAGCCCCTTCCCTTCGCGAATCAGCCCGAGCAGCAGGTGCTCGGTTTCAATCGAAATGCTGCCCAGCTGGCTCGCCTCGTAGCGGGCGAAGAACAGAACGCGTCGTGCTCTTTCGGTGTACCGTTCGAACATCCCTGGTCCTAGGTGAAATCAGAGGGTGAGGTCACGACCGACATGACACCAGTATACGGCACCTGGTCGGCGCTCCGCGGCCGTTTCTCACAGGTAAGTCACTGGTTGCGTGGGAGTTCTCGCGCATTGCTGCGCGTCGGTTTGCGCGGACACTCGTGCCTGCCTGTTCACGGCGTGAAGGCACGGGAAGAAGGGAGACGCGGCGACCGAGCGTGGCCGCCGCGTCATCAGACCTCTACTTGAGCGAGGCGAGCTTCGCGAGATCAGTCTTGTCGAGGATGTTGTGCAGCACTTTCTCGTCCGCGACGTCGTGGCCTTCGACCTGCACGAGGAAGCGCTTGTTGACGACCACCGTCAACTCACCATTCTTGGTGCCTTTGTCCCACTTCTCGAAGCCCGGATAGCCGCCGATCGTGACCGACTTCTCGAACCCGTCCTGCGTTTCCTTCTCGTAGCCCGCCGCCATGAACATCGCGAACGGTGCGAAGAGCATCTGGTTGAACCCGGAATCCATGATCTTCAGTTCAACGTTCGAGTCGCCGTTGGTGTAGGTCGTCGAGGATTGGGAGAACGCGAACGGTGCAGTCATGCGCTCGCCTGTGGGGCTCTTGCGCTCCCAGCCAGAGATTTCCGGCATCACGGTCTGCAGTTCGCGGAAGCTGACCGGGTCGACCGGCTTGACACCGTCCGCACCGCCACCGGCGGCCGCTGCGAGGCCTTTGGCCATGGCTTCAAAGCCCTTCGCCATGTCTTGCGCGCCCTGCGTAGCGGCGTCAGCGCCCTTTTGGGTCTGCTCCGCTGACTTCTGCAATTCGTCGGCGGCGTTCTGCTGATTTGACGAGCCGCAGGCGACAGTCGAACACACGACGAGGGCGACGGCGGCGGAATGGAAGAAGGGTCTCATCGAAAAGTCCTCCTGAAGGTGGAACGGCAGGCCGATTGTAGCTGAACCGTTTCCAACGTGGTGGCTGGATCTACGCCGGCGACAAGCGCCCGCCTTCGAGGCGCAGAACCCTGTCGCATGCGGCAGCCAACCGCGGATTGTGCGTGGCAATAATCGACGTCAAGCCGGACCCGGCGTGCATCTCGCGCAGGAGCGCGTGCAACGACTCGGCGGTCCGCTCGTCAAGGTCGCCTGTCGGCTCGTCTGCCAGCAATACCGCCGGTTTCATGACCAGCGCACGAGCAACCGCGACGCGCTGCTGTTCACCACCCGACAGCATTCCCGGTCGGTGCGTCAGCCGCTCGCCGAGTCCGACACGCTGCAACAAATCGGTCGCGCGGGCTCGCGTCTCTTCACGCGGTATGCGCGCGATACGCATCGGCATCTCCACGTTCTCGAGAGCCGTGAACTCAGGCAGCAGGTGATGGAACTGGAATACGAAGCCAACGTGGCCGTTGCGAAACGCGACGACCTCCGCGTCCGACAATGCGGTCAGGTTCGTGCCGTCCACGACGACGCTGCCCAGTTCGGCACGATCGAGCCCACCGAGCACGTGCAGCAGCGAGCTCTTGCCGGCTCCGGAGGCGCCCACGATGGCGAGCATCTCTCCTGAGCCGACCTCGAGGTCGAGACCGTTGAGCACCGTCAATGGCCGCCCGGCGTCGGCGTAACTCTTCACGATGCCGCGCGCCTCGATGAACGCCATTACGCCCACGATGACGAACGGACGGCGCTACTCATAGCGGAGCGCCTGGGCGGGATCCAGTTTCGCGGCCTGACGCGACGGGTAGATCGTCGCAAGGAACGCGATGAGGATAGCCGCGACAACGACGAGCGCGAAGTCGAACGGCAGCACTTTGAAGGGAACGTGAGAGATCTGATACACGTCCACTGGCACTCGAATGAGCTTGTACCTATCCAGGATTTGTGAGATCAGGTACCCGAGCGACGCGCCGACCCCGGTGCCCACCACACCGATGATGAGCCCCTGCAGCATGAAGATAATCGTCACGCTCTTCGCGCTGGCGCCCATCGTCTTCAAGATGGCAATGTCGCGGTGTTTCTCCATGACGAGCAGAATGAGCGACGCCACGATATTCAGCGCAGCGACCATCACGATGAGACCGATCGTGAACGAGATCGCCATCTTCTCGAGCCAGAGCGCCGAGAAGAGCGACTGGTTCATGTCCGCAAAGTCCTGCGCCACCCATCCCTCGCCAAGCTTGCTCTCGATCGCGTCGGCGACGGCGGGCGCCTGGTAGATATCGTCCAGTCGAAGCTGGATTGCGTCGATATCTTCCTTGTCGAGCAGTCTCTGCGCGACCTCGAGCGATACGAACCCGGTCTGGGAGTCGATTTCGTAGAGCCCAAGGCTGAAGGTGCCAGCCACGCGAAGGCGGCGCGTACGAGGAATCATCCCCATCGGTGACAACGTGCCTTGTGGAGTCAGGACGGAAATGGAGTCGCCTACACTCACGCCGAGCTGTGCCGCCAGATCGCTGCCAAGGAGCGCTTCGCCAGGTGAATTCGGGTCCGTTGAACTGAGGGCCTGGAGCGAACCGGACCGCATCGCACCCTGGATGTCGGTCACTTGTGCCTCGATCGTCGGGTCGACGCCCTTCAGGTTGATGAACGCCTGCTGACCAGCCGCGGACACCAGCGCCTTGCCGATGATGGCGGGCGCCGCACCAATGACGTGCGGCTCCTTGCGCAGCGCTTCGAGCGTGGTGTGATAGTCGACGGTGGCGCCGCGTTTCCACACGAAGATGTGCGGGTTCGACCCCAGGATGCGGTCGCGCAGTTCCCCCTGCAGCCCCGTCATGAGGGCGAGCGCAATCACCAGCGCCATCACACCGACGATGACCCCGAGCGTCGAGATGAGCGAGATCACGGAGATGAACGCCTGCTTCCGCTTGGCGAGCAGATACTTCAGCGCGATCTGCAGTTCGAAGGGAACGTCCATCACAATTGGTGAGCTGGCGAACTTGTGAATTGGCGAGTTGGCGAAATTGTGGAGTTCGTCAGTCCCAGCATCGTCGAATTGGCGGATAAAAGCGATGACGATGTGACGACCTGGCGAGCGCAGCCCTGCCAACTCTCCAACTCTCCAACTCGCCAACTCTCCAACTCTCCAACTCTCCAACTCTCCAACTCGCCAAGTTCCAAATTAGACGGTTCACTGACCGTCCCCTCGTTTCCTCATGAGGGGAAACAGAATTACGTCTCTAATTGACAGACTGTTGGTGAGCAACATCACGAGACGGTCGATGCCGACACCCTCGCCAGCGGTCGGCGGCAGACCGTACTCGAGTGCGCGGATGTAGTCCTCGTCCATGGCGTGGGCTTCCAGGTCGCCCTTCGCTTTTTCGGACAGCTGCTCGGTGAATCGCCTCCGCTGTTCAAGCGGATCGTTGAGTTCGCTGAAGGCATTCGCGACCTCGAACCCGCCGATATACAACTCGAAGCGCTCGACTGTGTCGGGATCGTCAGCCTTCTGTTTGGATAGCGGCGACACGTCGGTGGGAAAGTCGCAGACAAACGTCGGTTGAATGAGGCGGTCTTCCCACAGGTGCTCGAAGATATCCATGGCGGTTTTGCCGACCCGTTGACCCGGCTTCACGTCCAGCCCGAGTTCAGTGGCCACACTCGCAGCCTTCGGCTCGTCGCGAAGGTCGGACTCCGAGACGGGCCGCCCGAGCCGCTCTGATGCCGCCTCGGCAGCCGCCTTGCGCACGCTCAGCCGCGCGTACGGCGCCGCGAGCGAGATCTGATGCTCGCCAAACGTGACCTGATCGCTGCCAGTTGCCTGCACCGCCACCGTCGAGATGAGTTCCTCGCTCATCACCATGAGGTCCTGATAGTCCGAGTAGGTCTGGTAGAACTCGAGCATCGTGAACTCGGGATTGTGCTGCGTTGAAATCCCTTCGTTCCTGAAGTTTCGATTGATCTCGAACACACGCTCGATGCCACCGACCGTCAGACGCTTCAAGTACAACTCGGGCGCGATGCGCAGGTAGAGCTGCATGTCCAGCGCGTTGTGATGCGTCACGAACGGCCTCGCGAGCGCGCCGCCCGCAAGCGGCTGCATCATCGGCGTCTCGACTTCGAGGTAGCCGCGCGTCGTCATGAACGCCCGAATGCTCGAGACCACACGACTCCGCGTTTCGAACACCGCCCGTGAATCGGGATTCACGACCAGATCCAGGTAGCGTTGGCGATAGCGTGTTTCGACGTCGGTCAGCCCATGCCATTTCTCGGGCAGCGGCAGGAGGCACTTCGACAGGAAATGCACGCGCGAAGCCCAGATCGTCAGCTCGTTGGTCTTCGTGCGGAACATGCGGCCTTCGACGCCGACCCAATCGCCGAAGTCGAGCAGCTTGAAGATGCGGAAGTCGAGTTCCGGCATCGAGTCCTGCCGTACGTAGACCTGCACGTCGCGTCGACCATCGGACAGCTTGAGGAAGTTCGCCTTCCCGAAGGACCGAATGGTGAGGATGCGCCCACTGGTCTTGGTCTCGGGTCGCTCGGCTTCGAGCGCGTCGTGTTCTTTCGAGCCGTGCGCCTCGACCAAGGCCGTGATCGTGTCACGCCTGTCGAACCGATTCGGATAGATCGCGACGCCGAGTTGCGCGAGCCCGTCCAGGTTCGACTTCCGCTGCTGAATCTGTTCGTCCTGTGATGACATGTCGAGAATCGCCAGTCGCTAATTGCCAAGAGCCGTTTGCAAAGTGATCAAGAGCTCTACCACAGAGGACACAGAGCGGAAACGGAGAACACAGAAAAACGAGCCGAATTGGCCGTGTCTTCCGTTGGTCTCCGTGAACTCCGTGGTAGCGCTTTAGTTCTGAAACGCACTCTACGTGACATTTCCAGAGGCCGCGCTCTGGCTCCCGGGTTGTTCAAGTTTCTTTCGGACGGCGTCGAGCATGCCGTTGATGAACTTGACGGACTCTTCGCTGCTGAAGGTGCGTGCGAGTTCCAGTGCCTCGTTGATGACGACCGCGGACGGCGCAGACTCACGCACGTGGCTGTCGCCCCGGACGTGTCCCAGCAATTCGGCAATCGCCATACGCAAGATCAATCGGTCCAGCACCGCCATTCGCTCGGGCCGCCACCGTTCGGCGGTCTCCGCGATCAAGGCGTCCGCCTCGGTCAGTCGACGCACCGTCTCGTGCGCAAGCTCAGTTGCCGAGGTCCGCAGTTCCGGCGTCGCCTCTTCAGGACCCGCCCACTGCAAGTCGAAGTACGTGTCGGCTGCGGTGGCGACGTCCGTGCGGCCTACGTCCCACTGATAGAGGATCTGCAGCGCAATCTCGCGCGCGCGCCGGCGCGGGTCCCGACGTGCGCCCCTCATGTGGCGGTCGTCGATCGGGACAGGCCTCTGGCAATGATGGCCATTTCCATCGTCGCCGTTGCCGCTTCCCATCCTTTGTTGGACGGACCGTCCACGGCACGTTCGAGCGCTTCTTCCGCCGAGTTCGTCGTGAGGACACCGAACGCCATTGGAATGCCCGTCGCAAGAGACGCGGCCGTCAGCCCGTGAGCCACGGCCGACGAGATGTATTCGAAGTGCGGTGTGGCGCCACGAATGAGGCATCCGAGGCAGATGATGCCGTCGAACTGTCCCCCGTTCGCGGCGAGCCGTGCCGCCGCCGGGATCTCGAACGCCCCAGGCACCCGGATCAGGGTGACGTCCGTGTCGAGCACGCCGTGATGCGTCAGTGCCGCAAGCGCGCCGACCTGCAAGCGGTCGGTCACGAAGTCGTTGTACTTCGCCACGACCACCGCGAACCTCAGCCCGCGAGCGGTCCCAGAACCGTCGATTGTCCGCACTTAGTGGCCTTTGAAAACGGGAGGGCGTTTCTCGAGGAACGCCCGCGTACCTTCGTGCATGTCATCGGTGCTGGCAACAAGACCAAACAGCGTGGCCTCGTGGCGGCACGCTTCACCAAAGGGCATTTCGAGTCCCTGGTTGACGGCATCGAGGATGAACGCGGTCGCAATGGGAGCCTTCGCCGCGAGAGCAGATGCGAGGCTGTGGACCGCTGAGAGCAGATCGGCGGCCGGCACGACTTTGTTCACCAGCCCGATGCGGAATGCTTCCGTCGCGTCGACGGGTGCGCCAGTGAGCATCAACTCGAGTGCCCGGCCTTTACCGACGAGCCGAGGCAGCCTCTGCGTTGCGGCGTAGCCTGGCAGCAACCCCAGGTTGATCTCCGGCTGCCCAAGCTTCGCGGTGTCGGATGCCACACGCAGCGTGCACGCCATGGCCAGCTCGCACCCGCCTCCAAGCGCAAATCCGTTGATCGCGGCGATGACCGGCTTGCCGAGATTCTCGATGGTGTCGAACACGCGCTGCCCCGCGAGCGCGCGTGCGCGGCCGGCCACGGGTGTCTGCTGCGCGAGCTCGTTGATGTCGGCGCCTGCCACAAACGCTCTGTCTCCGGCACCGGTGATGACAACAACCCTGACGCTGCCGTCGTCCTTCAGTTCGAGCATGAGGCGGAGAAGCTCGTCCAGCGTCTGTTCGTTCAGCGCATTGAGGACTCTCGGCCGGTTGATCGTGACCTTCGCCACGGCGGCGTCACGCTCGAGCAGAAGGTTGTCAAAGGCCATCGCGGGCCTGAATTATACCCCACGCGTACAGGCCGATTGACGCCAGGCCACCGCCGATCGTGTCGGCGACAACGTCGAGAATCTCGACGTTGCGAGGCGGATTGAAGTACTGATGCAGTTCGTCGCTCGCTCCGTAGAGTGCGACGAAAAGAGTCGTCGCGATGACATTGCGCGCAGTGACGCGGTGCCATCCACCCGCGAGCGCACGCGAGAACAGCAGCCCGAGTCCGCCGTAGAGCAGCATGTGCAGCTCCTTGTCGGAACCCTCTGGCACCGTGGGCGGATTCGCAATCGACGAGAGCACGAAGATGAACGTCATGTAGCCGACGACGGGCAACCACAATGAGGCGGTGGGCGCTTGGCGAGAGGCGCTAGGCATGGTCAAACGTGACAGAGAGAACGCCGAAGACTGAAGAGGGAAGAACCCAGAGATCTGTGCTCTCCGTGTAGGCCTCCGTGCCCTCCGTGGTAGAGCCTTTGTGATCGGGGTGAAGCGTGTCTCAGAGCGGGAACGGAAACATCAACCAGCCGAGAACGATTGCCGACACGATGAAGCCGCCGAACAGCATCCCGCCGAAACGCAGCTGATCGGCGATTTCGTCCTTCGCGATCAGCGCGAAGACCAACGACACGAAAAACGCGAAGAGCACCAGCAGCAGAAGATGGCTGTGCACGTTACTTGCGGCCGAGCGCGATGTCGTACGCGTCGATGACGACGAGAAGGTTCAACAAGCCTGCAACGACAAGAAAGGCGTTGCCGTATTCGTAGCCAATCGCGCGCACATCGCCTGCCCCGAGACTCAGCGCCTTCGCCAGGAGGTACGGGAGGCCGATGCCGACATGAGCGAGAGCGGCAAGTCCGACGAGCGGGTCCGAGAAGTCAAACGGAAACAGGGAGCCGTGGACCGCGAGTCCGATCGCAAACATCAACGGGATCGCGACCATGAATGCGAACCCCTTGGCGGAGCGGCCCTGCCATATGTGCCCCGCTCCGGGCACGGCCCAGGCGACGAGGCATAAGAGCATGAGGCCACGAGACTTCGGTTCTTCTCTGCTGACTGGCACCGCCGCGTAGTGTACCCCGAAGTGGGGGTATCCAGCGGTCGGCGCGGGGTCAGCGGAACCACATGACCTGGTCGAACGTCTTACAATGTTAGGCAGGTAAACACCGTTCAGCAGCGCCAACAGCCGGTCCGCTGGTAACACCGCTAGCTTCACACACCGATGGGCATCAAGGAACGACAGGAACGAGACCGAGAGTCGGTCAGACGCGCCATTCTGGACGCCGCGCGCGACCTCTTCGTCCGCGACGGGTTCGAACACGTCTCCATTCGCAAGATTGCGGAGTTGATCGAGTACAGCCCTGCCGCCATCTACGGCTACTTCCCCTCGAAAGACGACATCTTCTTCGCGCTGGCCGAGGAAGGCTTTCAGCTTCTCGCCGATGGGGAACCGGTGTACCCGCCGGGTGGACGACCCGATCTGGTATCGCCGCTCGACGGCGTCCGCGACATCTTCTGGCGTTTCTACGTCTTCAGCCGCGAGCATCCGCAGTACTTCGCGTTGATGTTCGTCGACCGCGCTGTGCCGCGCATCAGCCGCGAGTACGAGCGCTTTGCCTTCGCGCGCGAGACAAAGCAGGCGCTGATCAACCACGTTGAAGCGGCCGTGATCGCAGGGGTGCTGCCAGCCACGGTACCTCCGCCCGTGATGTTCCGGATCCTGACCAGTGCCCTGATCGGTATCGCCGTGACTCGTCTCTCGGACAGGCTCGCGCCGGGCGAAGACGCCGACGCACTCGCGCGAGACGTCATCGACGTCACGCTGGCTGGATTGCGAACTGTTCCGCTCATTCATTCGACGTCGGCGCCCTGCGAGAGCGCGACGCCGGCTCACGTTCGACTCGACGCGCAGTTGTCATAACAGGAGTTCTCTTCATGCATCGTCCCGTCTCCCTTCCAACTCTCGGCGCCGTCCTGCTGGCGGCGGTCAGCGTCTGGCCGGCGTGCCAGGCGGCCGATGGCAAAGCCGTTGACGCACCTGGCGCGGTGCCGCGCTCGGCCGTGGCTGTGGCGGCCACACCGGCTGTTGCGCAGCCCATCACGCGGTTCATCCGCGCGACAGGCAGCTTGATGGCCGAAGAGCAGGCGGAGGTCGCGGCGGAGATCGCGGGACGCATCATCGCCGCACCAATCGAACGCGGTTCCGCCGTCACGGAGGGCGTCGTGCTGGTGCGTGTCTCGCCGGCCGAGGCCGAGGCTCAGGCGAAGGAAGCCGAAGCCAACGCGGCGCAGATCGAGGCGCGGCTCGGACTCACCTCGGGTGGTTCACTCGAGGTCAATGCCGTGCCCGAGGTGCAGAACGCGAAGGCGTCGTTCGACCTGGCGCAGAACGAGTTCAGCCGGATCAAGTCGCTGCTCGACCAGCGCGTCGTCTCGCAGTCCGAGTTCGAACAGCGCCGGACGCAGATGGAAGCAACTCGCCAGCAGTACGAAGCCGCGCGAAACGGCGCGGCGCAGCAGTTTCAGGCACTGCAGGCTGCCAAGGCCCGCGTGGCGCTCGCCCAGAAGTCGCTGGCGGATACGACGGTTCGCGCGCCCTTCACGGGTCTGGTCGCAGAGCGGCTCGTCTCGGTTGGCGACTACGTCACCAAGGGCATGAAGGTCGCGGTGGTCGTGCGCGTCAACCCCCTGCGAGTCCAGCTCACCGTGCCGGAGCAGTTCGTCTCCGCAGTGAAGACGGGCGCACCAGTCACCTTCCAGGTCGACGCGTTCCCCGGTCGCGAGTTCACGGGCACGGTCCGCTACGTGTCACCGGCCCTCGAGGCCAATCGACGCGCGTTGACGGTTGAGGCCGTCGTTCCCAACCAGGCCGGCGATCTGAAACCGGGCCTCTTCGCCACGGCCCGCATCGAGCAACCGGACAAGTCGGAGGCGGTCATGGTACCGGCTGACGCGCTGCAGATCACCGCTGGCACGAGCCGGGTGTACGTCGTCAATGGCGACAAGGTCGAAGAGCGGATTGTCACGACCGGTCAACAGGTCGGCACCCTCATCGAAGTGGCCAGCGGACTGAAGGCCGGAGAGAAAGTGGCCACGAAGAACGTTCCGCAACTCTTCGACGGCGCGAGGGTGTCCTAATGCAGTGGCTTGCCGCGCTCTGTATCAAACGACCCGTGTTCGCCAGCGTCCTCATTCTCTCGATCACGGTCATCGGTCTGTTCTCGTTCATGCGCCTGGGCGTGGACCAGTTCCCGAAGATCGACTTCCCGACCGTCGTCATCACGACGGTGCAACCCGGCGCCTCGCCGGAGCAGATCGAAACCGAAGTCACCGACAAGATCGAGGAAGCGGTCAACACCATCAGCGGCATCGATGAACTGCGCTCGACCTCGTCGGAGGGCGTGTCGCTCGTGATGGTGTCGTTCCTGCTCGAGAAAGACGGCAACGTCGCTGCCCAGGAAGTGCGCGACAAGATCAGCGCGGTCATGTCGCGTCTGCCGCGCACCGTGCAGCAGCCGAGGATCGACCGCTTCGATCCGGACTCCGCACCGGTCATCAGCATTGCCGTCACCGCCAACAAGCCGGTGCGTGAAGTAACGGAGTTCGCCGACAAGGTCCTGCGGCGGCAGCTGGAAAGCGTCACGGGCGTGGGCCAGGTGCTGGTGCTCGGCGGTCGGAAGAGGCAGGTCAACATCTGGCTCGATGCGGACCGCATGCGCGCCCACAACGTCACAGTGACCGAGATCTCACGCGCCCTGCAGGCACAGAACATCGAGGTGCCCGGCGGACGTGTTGACCAAGGGGGGCAATCGCTCACGCTCCGCACGCGCGGCCGCGTCCAGACCGTCCCAGAGTTCAACGACATCGTGATTCGGGAGGCGGAGGGTCACCCCCTGCGAGTCGGCGATGTGGCACGCGTCGAGGACGGCGAAGCGGAACCGTCCACGGTCGCTGGCATCGACGGAGTCCCGACGGTGCTGCTCAACATCAGGCGCCAGTCGGGCACGAACACCGTGGAGGTGGTCAGGAACATCCGCGAGCGATTCGCCGAGATCAAGCAGACCTTGCCACCAGGCTACGACGCACGCGTCGTGCGCGATCTGTCCACCTTCATCGAGGCGGCGATCCGAAACGTCGAGGAGCACCTGGTGCTCGGCTCGGTCCTGGCAGCCCTTGTCGTGCTCCTGTTCCTGGCGAACTTCCGCTCGACGATCATTGCCGCCATCGCGATTCCGACGTCGATCATCGCGACCTTCGGCCTCGTCTGGTACATGGACTTCACGCTGAACATGCTGACGTTGCTCGCGCTGACGCTGTCGGTTGGCATCGTCATCGATGACGCCATCGTCGTGCTCGAGAACATCTATCGCTTCATCGAAGAAAAGCACGAAGACAAGTTCAAGGCGGCGGAAGACGCCACCGCGGAGATCGGGCTGGCGGTGCTCGCCACCACGCTGTCGCTTGTTGCGATCTTCGTTCCAGTCGGCTTCATGGGCGGCATGGTGGGCCGCTTCATGAAGAGCTTCGGCCTGACGATGGCCTTCGCCATCCTGGTGTCCCTGGTGGTCAGCTTCACGCTGACACCGATGCTGGCCGCTCGTTGGCTGAAGGTGAACCCACACGGCAAGGACCATCACTCGTCGAAGGACTCGAGAGTCTTTCGCGCGGTAGATACCTTCTACACGCGGCTGCTCGAATGGTCGATGAGCCACCGCGCCGTCGTCGCAGGCATCGCCGCTCTGGTGCTCGTGTCGACGGTGCCATTGTTCATCGCCGTGCCCAAGAACTTCATGCCCCAGGATGACCAGGCTGAATTCGAGATCAGTCTGCGGGCGCCTGAAGGCACGAGCCTCGAAGCGACCGAACTGCTCACCAACCGCGTGGCGAATGCGGTCAAGCAGGAGGTGCCCGAGGTGGACTACACGCTGACCACCGTGGGCGGCGACCAGGCCGGCACGCGCAACCTGTCGAGCATCTACGTTCGGCTGAAACCGCTCGAGCAACGCACACGCGATCAGTTCGTCATCATGAACGCCATCCGGTCGGATGTCCTCCCCGTCGCTGCGAAGGACGCCAGGACGTCGGTGTCAGCGGTCGCGAGCATCGGCGGGTCGGGCTCGCAGAACGCCGAAATCCAGTTCCTCATCAGCGGTCCGGACCTGAGAAAACTCGACGTCCTGAGCCAGCAGTTGCTGGACAAGATGAAGGCGTTGCCAGGAGTGGTCGACCCGGATCGTTCGTTCAACGCGGGCAAGCCGGAACTGTCGGTGCAAGTGGACCGTCCGAAGGCAGCCGACATGGGCGTGCAGATTGGCGACGCCGCTGAAGCCCTCCGCTGGCTCGTCGGCGGCGATCAGGTGACGACGTTCAACGAAGGAAGCGAACAGTACGAGGTGCACCTGCGCGCCGAAGCCGCGAACCGTTCGACAGAACAGTCGCTCGGCGGCCTCACGATCCCATCCGGACGACTGGGTTCGATCCCGCTCGAGAACGTGGCGCGGTTCGAGGCCGGTTCCGCCGCCTCCGAGATCAGCCGCCTCTCGCGGCAACGCCAGGTGACGATCTTCTCCAACATGGTGCCGAACGCGTCGCAGTCGACCATCCAGACGGCGATTCAGGATGCGTACGACCAGTTGAATGCCGGACCCGACTACAAGGGCGCGTTCAGCGGCCGCTCGAGGGAACTCGGTCGAACGGCGCAGAGCTTTGTCATGGCCTTCGCGCTCTCGCTGATCTTCATGTATCTGATTCTGGCGGCGCAGTTCGAGTCGTGGCTGCACCCAATCACGATCCTGCTCTCGCTCCCGCTGACGCTGCCCTTCGCGCTGCTCTCGCTCATCATCTTCGGCCAGTCGCTGAACATCTTCTCGGCGCTCGGTCTGCTGGTGCTCTTCGGGGTCGTGAAGAAGAACTCGATTCTGCAGATCGATCATGCGAACCAGTTGCAGGAGAAGGGCATGAACGCGCACGACGCTGTCATCCAGGCCAGTCGCGACCGACTGCGACCGATCCTCATGACGACCTTCGCGTTCGTCGCAGGGATGCTTCCGCTCATCGCGTCGAGCGGCATCGGCTCGGGCACCAACCGCGCCATCGGCTTCGTCATCTTCGGCGGTCAATCGCTGGCCTTGCTGTTGACGCTGCTGGTAACGCCGGTCGCCTATTCCCTGTTCGACGATGCCTCGAAATTCCGGTTCTTTGGACGGCGTCGAGCTGCCGAAGCGGACGCGATTCCAGCCTCGGCAGCCTAGGGGCCCACGATCACGATGCTCATGTCACTTGAAATGCACACCTTCATGCGCAAGACCTGGACGACGACCATCGTCCTTGCACTCATCCCGATTGCCGCAGCCGCCGCCGCTGCTCAAACGCCGCCGACCGTGCCCGCCTCGCTGACCGTGGACGAAGCGGTGCAGATGGCACTGCAGAACAACGTCGACCTCGCCGCTGCACGTCTCGACCCGCAGATCGGCGACATGCGAGTGGCGGCTGCGAAAGGCCTGTTCACGCCAGCCATCGGTTCGAGCGCCCAACGCAACAATCAACTGCAGCCACCAGCCGGTCTGCTCACGCCGACGCCGACACGGACCGACGTGGTCACGACCAACGTCAATCTCAATCAGCGCCTGCCGTGGTTCGGCACGTCGTACACCATCGGGTGGGACACCTCGCATACGAGCAGTGACAGCTTCCTTAATAGTTACAATCCGCTGCTTCGCTCAGGGCTGTCCATGTCCTTCTCGCAGCCGCTGTTCAAGGATCTGTTCACCGACACCGCGCGAACCAACCTCGCCGTGAGCCACACCAATCGTGCGATCGCCGACACTCGATTGCAGGAGACGGTGGTTCGAACCACGGCGGCCGTGAAGGCCGCGTACTGGAACCTGGTGTCCGCGCGTGCGAATGTCGAGGCGAGACGCGCGGCGCTGCGGCTCGCGGAGGAATTGGTCCGAGTCAACAAGGCCAAGGTCGATGTCGGCCAATCGCCGCCGATCGACTTGCTCTCCGCACAAGCCGAAGTGGCGTCGAACCAGGAGCAGCTCATCGTGGCCGAGACCGGGGTCAAACAGTCGGAGGATCGGCTGCGTCTGCTCATCTTCGACGCGGCACGACGCGACGTGTGGAACATTGCGCTCAATCCAACTGACACGCCTCCGGTAGGCTCCGCTCCAATCGACGTGGAAGCCGCAGTCACCAATGCCCTGCGGGATCGTGTCGACCTGACGCGGGCGCGGAAGGATGTGGAGAACGCAAAAACGAACCTGCGCCTCTCCGGAAATCAGAAACTGCCGGACGTACGGCTGAACGGCAGCTATCAGGCGAGCGGACTGGGCGGAACAGAAGTGCTGCGCACCGGCGGCTTCCCAGGCACCATCGTTGGTCCCGGGCAGGTCGTTGGCTTTGGCAACATCCTCGATCAGCTGTTTCGCACCGACTACCCGACCTGGGCGCTGGGCCTCAGCGTGTCGTACCCGATTGGCCAGAGTTCGGACGAAGCCAACCAGACGCGAACTCGACTCGAGTCGCAGCAGGCCGAACAGCGTGTGAAGGGTGCCGAGGCACGTGCCATCCAGCAGGTGCGCGACGCTGCGTGGAAGGTGGAAATGAATGCCCGACGCGTAGAAACCGCACGCGCCGTGCGAGAACTCGGCGAGCAGCGTCAGGACGTCGAGCAGAAGCGGTTCGACGTCGGCATGTCGACGAGCTTCCTCGTTATTCAAGCGCAGCGCGACCTGGCGCAGGCCCGGCAGAACGAATTGGCGTCCGTGCTCGCGTACGATCTGTCGCTCGTCGATCTGGAAGCGCTGCAGCAGGCCGGCCCAGCTGGGCAACCATAGTGTCCAGCAACGAGGATTGCGGGACACTGGCGCGCAGCCAGAGCGCTCCGATTCGCTACAATCGGGTCCGGCGTGCGACGGTCACGCCATGGAGGACATCTTGATGCACGTGCGTGTCATTCGTTATGCGGTCATTGCTCTGGCCGCGTTGATTTCTGTGTCGATTTCCGCGGGCGCCAGCGCGCAGCCGGCACCAGCAGGCGGACAGGCTCCGGCTGCGGCAGCGCGTCCCGCGCCGCTGCTCATGACGTCGACCGCCTGGGAAGACGGGGGCGTCATTCCCGACAAGTTCACGCAGGCCGCGGGGCCAGCCGCCGTCTCGCCAGAATTGAAGTGGTCGCAGGTGCCGGCCGGCACCCAGAGCTTCGTGCTGTTGCTCCACGATCCAGAACCGGTCCTCAACAAGGGATCGAAGATGGACATTACGCACTGGCTGATCTGGAACATCCCGGGCACGTCCACGGGTCTGCCCGAGAATGTCGTCGCTGGTGAACTGCCGGATGGTTCGCGTCAGGTCAGCTTGCGCGGGAATGCCTACATGGGTCCCGGCGCACCTCCCGGTCCGTACCATCACTACACGTTCGAGCTGTACGCGCTCGACACGAAGCTCGAGGTGCCTCAGGGCACGGCGCAGCAGGCGGCTGCAACCCGCACGGCCGTCATCGACGCCATGGACGGCCATGTCCTTGGCAAAGCCGTCCTCGTCGCACGCTTCCACCGCTAAGGCGCTCTTCGAATCGATCTCGCGCGCGGTCCTTCAGATCGGCGTCCCGCGACCACAATCCGGGACGCCGTCGTTCCTCCCGCCACGGCTTCTCCACTTCAAAACGCGTCAGCGGCGGTCGGCCAACCGAGAATGCTTCTCTCGAACGGCTGGCGTGGATACAATGCGCCCAATTTCCCTGATCTGGCTCTATCCGAACAAAGGACTTCAGAGATGACGCGAAACCTCAGGCGTGCGGTCGTTGGCTTGTGTCCGGTGGCGCTGCTCGTTCTCTGGACGACGTTGCCGACCGCGGGGCAGGGACAGTCCATCACCACGCAGAACGGCGAGTGGCAAACCTACGGCGGCGACCTGAAGAGCACGCACTATTCGCCTGCCGACCAGATCAACGCGGCGAACTTCAACAAGCTCGAAGTCGCGTGGCGATTCAAGACCGACGCGCTCGGCCCGCGCCCCGAATTCAACCTGCAGGCGACGCCGCTCATGGTGAAGGGCGTGCTCTACACCGTCGGCGGGACTCGACGCGCGGTCGTGGCGCTCGACGCCGTCACCGGCGAGATGCTGTGGATGCACGGCATGGATGAAGGCAAGCGCGGAGAGTCTGCGCCGCGTCAGCTGTCAGGGCGCGGCCTCTCGTACTACACCGACGGCAGAGGCGACGAGCGCATCGTCTACGTGACACCGGGCTACCACATGGTGGCGCTCAACGCGAAGACCGGCGTGCCGGTCCGCGGCTTCGGCCAGGACGGCGTCGTCGACCTGAAGACCGAAGACGACCAGCCCATGGACCTCGTGACCGGCGAGGTTGGTCTCCATGCCACGCCGCTCGTCGTGGGCGACGTGATCGTGGTCGGCGCCGCGCATCTGCCCGGAGGCGTACCGAAGGCCAAGACGAACGAAAAAGGCTACGTTCGCGGCTATGACGCCAAGACGGGCAAGCGCCTGTGGATCTTCCACACGATTCCACGTCCCGGTGAGTTCGGAAACGACACATGGGAGAAAGACTCGTGGTCTTACACCGGCAACGCGGGTGTCTGGTCACAAATGAGCGCCGACCCGGAACTGGGACTCGTGTATTTGCCAGTCGAACTACCGACGGGCGACTACTACGGTGGCAACCGACCCGGCAACGGTCTGTTCGGAGAGAGCCTGGTAGCGCTCGACGTCAAGACCGGCAAGCGCAAGTGGCACTATCAGCTGGTCCACCACGGCATCTGGGATATGGACATCCCGTGCGCGCCGATCATCCTCGACCTGAATAACAACGGCCGCGTGGTCAAGGCGATCGCACAGCCAACCAAGCAGGGGTGGGTGTACATCTTCGACCGCGCAACCGGTCAGCCGGTGTTCCCGATCGAGGAGCGGCCGGTCGAGAAAGGCAACGTACCGGGCGAGTGGTATTCGCCGACGCAACCCTTCGTCACGAAACCGCCGGCGTACGAGCGTCAGGGCGTGGCGATCGATGACTTGATCGACTTCACGCCGGAGCTGCGCGCCGAAGCGGTGAAGGTTGTCTCCAACTACAAGATCGGTCCCATCTTCACCCCGCCTGTCGTGAGCACCTGGCCGGGACCGCTCGGCACGCTCATGCTTCCAGCGGCCACAGGCGGTGCGAACTGGCAGGGCGGATCGCTCGACCCCGTCAACAACTTCATGTACATCTTCACCAATACCGC
>JBEBGB010000417.1:0-4719 GCA_040081675.1 Vicinamibacterales bacterium | reverse complement strand
CGAGTCTTTCGGCGCCATCGCGCCGTCGCCCTTGGCTTCCGCACCGTGACAGAATCGGCAGTTCTTGGCGTACGCCGCCTGGCCGGCCGCGATCGATTCCGCAGAGGCTGCGACGGGATTCTTCATGGCCTTCCCCTCGGCGCTCCCTCCCGGGTTCTGCGCACTCAGTGTGGTCATCGTCACAAGGGCCAGGCCCAGTCCGAACATGGCAGTGTATGAAACGCGGTGCATGGTCCCGCTCTCCCTATTCATGTGCAAGATGTTAAAAAAATGACGATGTTGAGATTGCTGAGAGTTCACTCACCGCTCGAACACGTTGCGCCGGGACTCGACAGGTCGTTCCGGCGGTCTGCGAAGGGGCGCGGCAACGGGGGATTTTGCCACACCAGACGCGTTGCTGCAAATACAACTTCGTTATACTTCGAGGCTGTGAAGACATCATCGGCGACCTCCATCCTCGGGCTGACGCTCACGGCGCTCCTTACGGTATCGCCGCTCGCGGCGCAGACGCCGCCTGAGCCGGCGCTCGAAGCTGTGGTGGCGCTGCAACGCGGCGTGATGAACGGCGATGTCGCCGCAATCGCCTCCGCGGTCGCGGCGAAGGTGCCGATCGACGCCCCCGGCGAGTCGCGAATGACCGCTCTGGGCATTGCCGCATTGTACGGACGGGCCGACGCGCTACGTGCGTTGATTGCTGCTGGCGCGAATGTCTCTGCTGATCAGGACGGCGAGTCGGCGCTAGCCGTGGCTGCGCACGAAGGTCACACGGCGGCCATGGACGCCTTGATCGCAGCCGGTGCCGACGTGAACACGAAAGACAAGGACGGCATCTCCCCGCTGATGGCGGCCGCCTCATCGAACCGCGCCGCTGCCATTCGCACGTTGCTCGCGAAGGGCGCCGAGGTGAACGCCACCAACAACGACGGCGCCAGCGCGCTCGTCGCCGCCGCGTACGGCGGTCATGTTCAGGCCGCGCAGGAGCTGCTTGTCGGCGGCGCGAAGACGGATGTCCGCGATCGCTCCGGGCGCACTGCACTCATGGCGTCGGCGCTCGGCGGCAATGCCGCTGTGACAAGCCTCCTCCTCGAACGCAAAGCCGATCCGCTCGTCGAGGACAACAACCAGATGAACGCGCTCGTCTACGCCGCATCGACCGGACAAGACGAAGTCGTCGCCGTCCTGCGCAAAGCCGGCGTAACCAAAGGAGCCGATCTCGCCCTGGCGTTCGCGGTGCGCGGGTGCCGCATTCCGCTCACAACCTCACTGCTTGCTGGTGGAGCAAGCCTGAACAGCGATCTCAACGGAGAACCATTGTTGCTCGTGGCCACCGGCGCCAACTGCCGTGAGGGTGTCGAGTTGCTGCTGGCGAAGGGCGCCGACGTCAACCGCGCGAGCGATGACGGGACGACAGCGCTCATGCGGGCGGCTGGCGAAGGCTACGCGGATCTCGTCGAACTGCTATTGGCCAAGGGCGCCGATATGGAACTGCAGAACAAGGACAACCAGTCAGCCTGGCTCTTCGCGGCCATGGCCAATCACCCCGACGTGGTGGAACTGTTGCGAGCGAACCGCGAAGCCAGGCAGAAGAAGACGCCTTGACGCTTACGCTTTGGTCCTTGGTGCTTCGTGCTTCGTGCTTCGTGCGCGCGAACCGCGACGCGAGTTACTGAACGCGAAGGTCGACACTCAGACTCACCAGTTCTCCCGCAGTCACCACAACGGCACGGCGACGGTCGCCCAGCTCCGCATGGCGCAGAACAATATCGTGCGCTCCAGCAGGAAGGGTGAGACTGCCGATGGGTGTGTCACCACGCTTGTTGCCGTCGACCCACACCTCTGCGCGTGGCGTGGCGACCACTGCCAACGCACCCGTCGGCATGGCCACATTGATCACAGCCGTCTTCCTGGTCTCGACCTTCACGACTCGGGTCGTATTGATGCCTGACAGATCGTCGACCAGCGTCAGTTCGTGCTCGCCGCTTGGCAACTCCACGCGGTCTCGACTGCTCCCGATGAGCGCGTCGTTTTCGAAGATGCGAATCTTCGCGTCGCTCACCACTGACACCCAACCCATCTCTGACGGCTGGGCCACGGGCACGGGCTGCGACGGCTCGGTCGAGCCCTGATCGCTGCTTGCGTCGGCCGCATCAACATCCAGGGCGCCGTCGCCAATTGCGAGTGGCACATCCGCGTACTGCGAAACCTTCATACCCGACATGAGTGTGATCGGGATGCTCTGCCGCTCTGCCGACGGTCGGTACAACTCGATCGTGTGAACGCCTGGCGCGAGATCGATCGACAACGGCGTCAGTCCCCGGAAGGCGCCATCGACGAAGGCATCAACACCGGCGGGGCCGGACGACAGTTCCAGGGTCCCTGGCGCCAGCGCCACTGCAGGCTCCATGGGCACACGGGACGCCGCCTTCACACCGACCGTGGCCGCGATGCTGGCCGATACCACACCTGCAACAACGCTCGGCCAGACTCGCCCCTGTCCTTTTGATACCAATGGCGCCGGCTTTGCGCCAGCCTCGGCGTCAACGGGTCTCGGCGTGTAGACGACCTTGGGCCATTCGTCCAGGTCGGCCGCTGGCTGCTCTAGTTCGTGTGCTGATTCGAGCACGGGTTCTGGCTCGGGCTCGGGCTCGGGCCGCCGCACGGCAGGGAGAGGCGACGGGGCAAACGGGACGACGGTCGGTGCGGGAGTCCTGCCTCGCGTCAGCGCCGTGTCGATATCGGCCAGCATGATGTCGCGAAGGGGCTCGGGTATCTGGGGCTCCTCGTCCCCGTCCACCAAGTCCTGAGGCCATGCCACACCGGGCAATGGACCGGACTGCTCCAGACGGTCGAGAAACGCTTCGAGACTGGACGCCGAGGCCAGGTCGTCGCTGGCGCCGAGAATGGCGTCCAGCTCGTTGCGTGCATCCAGCGCCGAGGCAAACGATCGGAGCGGATCGAGCTGAAGGGCGCGCGCGAGCCAGCCACGCAGGCCCGTCGGCAGCGGCTCGATGCCGCCTCGAGGCGAGACGGCCT
This sequence comes from Vicinamibacterales bacterium, assembly GCA_040081675.1. Lineage (GTDB taxonomy): Bacteria > Acidobacteriota > Vicinamibacteria > Vicinamibacterales > CAVVIG01 > CAVVIG01. The sequence goes on along the minus strand of JBEBGB010000417.1, from coordinate 1,686 downwards.
GGGCGGTTCCGACGAGGTCGGCCATGTGGGCCGGAATCTCGCCGTCCTTCAGCCGGCGTCCGAGAATCAACGCGAGGGCAACCACGCCGATCTGGGTGACGTCCACTCGCTGATCGAACAGGACCGCCGCGGTATTCGAAGCCGGCAACGCCAGGCGCAGTTCGGTCCAGTACTGTTCGCGTGAATACCGCAACTGCTGCAGCGCGGCGCCGACACCGTGCTCGACGACGATGAGGCGTCCTTGCGGTGTCACGACGAGTCGCTCGGTGCTGATGGCGCCGTGGGATAGATCGCGGGCACTGTCGTGGAGGGCGGCAAGTGCCGCTACCAACTGTCGCGTCAAACACAACGCAGCCTTGATGTCGAGGAAGACGCCTTGCGCCTGCGCGACGTCTATCAGCCTGGAGAGGCGTGTGCCATCGACGCCGTCCGACCGCAGCCGAAGACCCGCCTCGATGCCGCCGACCCTCTCGACTCCACGCAGCTGCGTGAAGGAGGGATGTGAAAACGCACCGAGGCGTGCCACTCGTTCGCGAAGTGCGAATTCGAACGACGGCACAGCGGACAGCGCGGTGCGAAGCGCGAGCACCTCGGTGGCCGACGCGCCCGATGGATCAGCGACGAGATAGCGGATTCCGAGGCCGTCTTCGAACACGACCTCTGGCATCGCCGACGCGACAATTCGTGCAGTTGCTTCCATAATCTCCGTCCGCCGAGTGGCGTTACGGAAATGGCAATGCTCGAACCGTGCCGTACGTCGAGATTGGGGGATCTCGAACGAAATGAGTGAGTTAGCTTACAAGCCGATAACGGAATTGGTTGGGGTGACTGGGGGGCACGTGACAGGTTTGTGATTGGCCCCCCAATTTCTGTAAGCGGACTTACTCGGGCGAGATTGACGTTCTGCCGCAGTCATCGCAACGAAGATAAATGACGGGCAGCGACTCCGAGCGACCGATCACCTTCGCACTGGGAACCCCGCATCGGGGACACACGATCGCGCCGGATGTAGACCTCTTTGCCATTGAACAAACTCCTTCTCCATCTTAGACCGGCCTGGGCCTTGGGAGGATCCCCAAAAACTAATATGAGGGCTCATTTCTGTCTGAGTTGCGCTATAAGCTCATCAATATCTTCCGGCGGGGGCGCCTCGAACCGCATCAAACGGCCGGTTGTCGGGTGTTCGACGCCAAGCCGCCACGCGTGCAAGGCCTGGCGCGGGAACGCAATATCGCGAAGGGCGTCCGGACCGTACACGTACCGTTGTTCACCGACCAACGTGTGACCGCGCAGTCGAGCTTGAAGCCGGATCTGGTTGCGCTTGCCGGTTACCAGCTGAACCTGAATGAGCGCGGCGCCGGCAAACGACTCGAGCACTTCATAGTCGGACTCGGCCACGCTCGCGCGCGGGTCGCTTGGATGGGTCGCTTTTTGGATGAGCGATGCCTGGTCCCAGACGAGGTGATCGCGCCATGTTCCACGGGCTGGTGACGGCACGCCGTAGACCACGGCCAGATAGATTCGCTCGGCGGCGTGGCTTCGGAACTGATCCTTGAGACGTGCCTGAGCGTCTGGACGGGTGGCAAACATGACCAGCCCAGAGGTATCCCGATCAATACGGTGGACGACGAACGGCCGTCGGCGTCCTTTTGAGCGGAGGTGTCCAACAAGCGCCTGCTCGACCGA
>JBEBGB010000416.1:0-4730 GCA_040081675.1 Vicinamibacterales bacterium | reverse complement strand
AGGTAGGGGAGCGAGCCGCGTGGTTCAGGTCACTTGTAGCGGAGGAATGGCGTTGATCGCGCGAATTGCGGAGCGATTGCAGGCGATCGAGAGTGAGGTAGTTGACCTCCACCCCTTGCTCGCCGAGCTCTTCCAGCGGAACCCGGACGTCCTGCGCTTTGAGTACACTCATGGCCCAACTGAAATGGGTGCTGATTTCATTCTAGCTCGCACACACGAGATCCTAAAGCGCACCGAGTATGTTGGGGTGATCGCGAAAGTGGGGAAGCTGCATCAGAACCTCGACGACGTAAACCGACAGATTCATGAGTGCCTTTCGGTTCCCCGGTTCATCGAAGGGGGCAAGAAAGAGGTCCACCTGAGTGAGGTTTGGGTCGTTGCGACCCAAACCATCACCAACGGAGCCCAGCGGAAGATCCACGAAGCGCATAAGGGCTCTAAGATTCACTTCGTTCCAGGTTCCGATCTCGCCGAGTTGGTCGCGCAGTGGGTGCCGCACTACTGGTCCGATGTGCCAATCGAGATCTCGAGCTATCTGAGTCGGGTGCGCATCGGGGCCCAAGAGCGCGACGCTCGCCTCGACATCGTTCAGGTTGACGGACGTCCACTTTACATCGCCCAGGACGTCTTGCGTATTGAAATCGATCCCTACCGACGCGGAAAGGGACTGGGGCGGAAGCGCTCAATGAAGGTAAACCTGATCGATGAACTTGAGACCCATCCCGTGCTGCTTGTCGAAGCCAATATGGGTGGAGGGAAGTCCAAACTCATACGTCACTACCTACAACTCATCGCCGACGAGGCAGTGTTTCCTGAGCGCCCGTGGCTTCCCATCGCGACAACCTATAAGCAATTCGTTGACGAGCACGAGGGTCAGCTCAGTCGATTGGTACGGGCGGTTGTGCCAGAGGTGGTCGAGGAAAAATTGCCGACGGCCGCCAAACTCGTTGTGTTCATTGACGCCATCGATGAGAAGGAGGAGGGCCAGGAAGACACGTTGGAGTTCATCCGGGACATAGTCAGGCAGGTTGGTGAGGGGTCCGTGTTCCGGGTAGTTATGACCTCCCGTCACATCGGCAACCTAGACTTCGATCGGCAATTTGCTCACACGCTGGCTCGGTATGAACTCCGACCACTGACCGTCGGCCAAATCGCCAGCTATTTGACGGAAGTGTGCAAAGGGCTGAACCTCACGAACCGCATCGTTGATGACCTTCGGAGGTCGCCCCTCTTCGCAAGGCTACCTCAAACGCCGCTAGCCGCCGTGCTACTAGCGCAGCTGCTTCGAGAGAATCCGCAGGACCTGCCATCCACGCTACCGGAGCTGTACGCGAAGTACTTGGAACTCGCACTCGGTCGTTGGGACATCGCGAAGGGCCTCCAGTCGCAGCAGGAATATGAAGCCCTTCACGCGATACTGATGGATCTCGCTCAGTACTTCCTGGAGAACGAACTAGAAAGCATTGCGGTCAGCGAGTTTCGGGGACGCATTCGCGACTATCTGGATGCACGAAAACTGAACGTCACCGTCGACAGCATCTACGCTAAGGCGACCGAGCGTTCAGAGATTCTCGTCGCGTCGCGCGAGGGCAGGGTGCTGAGTTTCAAGCATCGCTCGTTCGCAGAGTTTCTCGAGGCCCAACGGCGCGTGCGGTATGGGACACTCCACCCGTCTCTTCAGGCCTTCGAGCTTTACTGGGCGAATGTCTGGTACTTCGGGATCGGGCAACTGAAAGATGCGCCGGCGCTTATCACCGCATTGGCGGACTTGGCTCCTGTCGAGGAGGGACATCGTTGGCTTAAGACTATGAACATGGCGAACTATGTCATGGCCGCCTATGCAACGCCCTATCCGGTCATTCAGGACGCCGTTCACAAGTCGATTATGGAAGCCGCCCGACTCTTTTCGGATATCGCCGAGGGTCGATCGAGATCCGGTCTCGCCGGCCTTTCTCATATGCACCTCCTCTTCGTGATGCAACTCATCGTTCGCGATCACTACGGGTTCGAGTTCCTTGCGTCAGCCTTGGAGTATGCCGCCTTGCGGGTGCTTGACTCGCCAGCCGATGAGATCGCGCCGCATTGCCTCTTCCTGTTGGCTGTGGCGTACAGAGATGCGGGGCGCGAAGACTCGTTTGAGTTCATCCTTGAGGAATACAAGGATCGCCTTCCCATCGACGTGTCGCTTGGGATTCTCCACGAGAGTGATCGCGCGCGCGGAAAAGTGTTGAAGAAGTTTGCCCAGCACCTGAAGCGCAAGCTCAGGGGCAATCGCAAGCTTCGGGGTGAAATCGATCTACTCTATGACCGCCCCATTGCGCGACTGATCGGGCCCGGCGGGCCGGCTTGAAAGGGCATCGTCGAACGATTGCGCCGCGCGCCAGCCATAGGGTGCCCCTGTCTCGGAGGACGCACCGGGACTGGAAGCCTGCACCGGTCGTGTTGTTTGCGGCGGTGGTCGCGCTCTTGAGCGCAACCGGCTGCACCGAAGAGAGCGCAGTGGCCCCCTCAGGTGGCGTGGCTGACACGTTGGTCGTCTTGGTTTCGCCGGGGATCGCGTCGACTCCTGGACCCGGTAGCCTCGTCGTGCCTCGGGGCACGACCGTGTCCTACTCCTTCTCGACCCTCGAAGGCTTTGTCAATATGAGGGTCCGTCTCGATGGAGCCGACGTTGCGGCGACAGGAGGCTTTCAATTGGTCGGGTCGCGAACAATCAGCGCGACCGCCGACTCCACTTCCCTTGAATGGCTCCAGGAGGCGGCAGCGAGCGAGTTGTGGGCCGGCCTGGTGGCGCAGGCCTCCGACCCGGCCTCCAGCCGCATCCTTCTCGACCGACTGGACGCTCTCCTCTTAACTCGGACGCACGAATCCGTCGATCAGATCGCCCGGCTGGGGATTTTGCGGGCGGCGACTGATCTAGCTGACGTGGCGGCAATGCGGAACATCCTGACGCGAGCCGATTCTATGCGGTCGGCCGCGATGGTGTTGGCCCCCGCAGGAACCAGTGTCGCCCAGGACCCGTGGCCGACTGGGCAACCTTCGCGTGCGGGAACAGATCCACTGCCGGTGACAGTGATCTTCATCAACGGCATCTTCTCGCAGGCGTCAGCGACGACTTCCGCCCTGTCTTCGCTGTTCGGGGAAGCGCTCCCTTCAGTCACGTTTGCGCCGGCCAACAACCCCAGCGCGAGAGACGCAACGGCCACAAGGGTCTTCTGCGTCGCAACTGCGGTTGCGTTCGCTGACGTCGCAATGGCCACGTCCGCAGACGATTTCACGAAAATGTGCGCGGGCACCTTGGGATTCTCCTTCGACTTCACTGACGCTGCGCTCCAATACTTAGACACGCCGTACCTTCAGCCGGCGGACCACTCCACTGTAGTCAACAGGGTTGTGGACCTCGCCTCCGGAAGTCCGGGAGTCGTACTGGTGAGTCACTCGCAGGGCGCCTTTTTTGCGCACGATGCGCTCTCTGCACTCAGGCACCGGCAGGTGCCGCGCGAATGCCTTGGATTTGTGGCAATCGCTTCCCCCCGCGAGGCCGTTAGTGGACTGACGGCGGCGACGCCTCGCGAGATTACGGTCGGGGTCGCCGGCTCGTCGGTGAGGGACATCATTTCGTTCCTCGGCCGTGCGCACGGGCCTGATCATTCGAACCAGTTGTCGCGCCGCTGGGAGGAGCGAGCGGTCAAACCAGCCTGGGCGCTCTTTGCCACGATCAGAGCGCCATTTCAGCTGCACCAATTGGAGGACAGCTATCTCGGCACCGCAGACTCTCGGATAGTCGTCAAGTCCAGCATCTCACAGCAGGTGCAGTCCGTTCGGCTTGGCTGCGCCGAGGCGAGAGCGGCCCTTGCGGCACCTTCAGCTCTGTCGGTGAGTCCTTCATCGCTAGCACTCGGAGAGGGTCAGTCCTCCACCCTCCGTCCCGTCGGGCACTTGCCCGGTGGCCAGGAGGTTGCGCCCTCCGGGATCGTTTGGTCGTCATCCGACCAGGCCCGGGTGTCGGTGAATCAACTTGGCGTGGTGAGCGCACTCGCGCCCGGAGTTGCGGACATCACTGCAACGAACGCCGCGGGTCTGAGTGCGATGTCGAGAGTGACCGTCGCCGCGGCGCCTGCAGTCCGTGTCAGTGTGCGACCTGTCGGTGCGGTTATGGGGTTCGGCAGCGCGCTTCAGTTCACGGCGGACGCCTATGGTGCGCAGGGCGAGTTGCTGGCGCCACTGACGGTTCACTGGACCACTAGCGACGCAGCTGTGGCGACGGTGACCGCCGGCGGCTTGGTCCGCGGAGTCGGCGTGGGGGTAGCGCGGATCACCGCGATGCGCATCGCCGACGCCCTGTTGGGTGAAGTGGATATCCAGGTAGTCGCAAGCGCGCCTGTGATCAGCGGCGTGAGCCCGAACCCGGTCCCGGGGTTCGCTGGGAACCAGACGTTGACGGTGAACGGGAGCGGGTTCGCGAGCGGGGCGATCGTGCGGCTGCGAGATCTGACGTACGGCGGTACGTACGACAAGACGCCGACTTCGTCGAGCAGCGGTCAACTACAGATCAGCGCGAACTTCACCGCGGTGGCGGCCACGTGGAGCGCGCAGGTCATCAACCTCGACGGAGGGACCTCGAGTCAGTTCAGCTTCACGATCACGGCGCCGGTGCAGCAGTCGGACCTGGTGGTGCAGTCGATCTCAGTGAGTCCGACGAGTGGCCTCGCTGGCAGCTCGACGACGTT
>JBEBGB010000415.1:0-4732 GCA_040081675.1 Vicinamibacterales bacterium | reverse complement strand
CTGCAGGATGGCCTTTGAATCGACCGTCGTCAGGTGAAGGCCGCGATCGCTGTAGTCGATCAAGCGTTCGCGATCCTGCAGCCACGTGGGCGATTCGTCTGCCGTGTGGCCAGTGTCGGTGCTGGCCGTGGCGAAACCGTCGCGAAGCGCTGTGGCCATCGCCGGATAGCTGATCGTTCCAGCCAGGCCGCCGTTACCCACCACCTGCAGCTTGCCGTTCCAGTTCTGTTCCGGAAGCCAGACTTCGAACTGAATCGCCGACTTGGGCGTCGGCTTGATGACGCCTTTTACCGAGCAGAACGCAGGGAGCCTGTCGAGAGCGCGAGCCCGCGCGCCGGGCGGCGTAAACGAACCGGTCGCGTTCACGCGGACCTCGGAAATCGCGGTGTCCTTCAACGCGAGCTTGGCCAGCGCGTCACAATCGGGCGCTGCGCTGGCCGGGGCGGCGGCAAAGAGGAAGGCCGCACCAGCAGAGACGAGGCACAAAATGAGACGCTTCATGATGTCGCTCCTGTTATCGAGAACGGGGCCTATTCTAGCGGGCCTGAGGCCCAGAGAGGGCCTCGGCCCGCTAAAGTTGTTGCTTCACCTTCGCGCAGTTCGCGCTGTTTGCTTACCGACTCTCGACCGGTACGTAGCGCTGCGGATACTCGGGGCCGATGTACTCCGCGCGCGGGCGAATCAGACGGTTGTTGGCGTACTGTTCGAGCACGTGCGCGGTCCAGCCCGAAATGCGGCTCACGGCGAAGATCGGGGTGAACAGATCCGTGGCGATACCGAGCGCGTGATACGTGGATGCGGAGTAGAAGTCGACGTTCGGGTACAGCTTCTTCTCCGCCTTCACCAGCGTCTCGATGCGCTGCGACATCTCGTACCAGATGGTTTGACCCGAACGCTGGCCGAGATCCTTGGACATCTGGCGCAGATGCGTAGCGCGCGGATCCTCGGTGTGATACACGCGATGACCAAAGCCGGGAATCTTCTCCTTGCGCGCGAGCTTCGCCCGCACGACTTCCTCGGCTTTTTCGACCGGTGCGTCCTTCCCGATGTCGAGCAGCATCTTCATCACTTCCGCATTCGCGCCGCCGTGCAGCGGACCTTTGAGCGCCCCAATGCCTCCAACAACGGCCGAGTGAATGTCAGACAGCGTCGCGGCAATCACACGCGCGGCAAATGTGGACGCATTCAGCTCGTGGTCTGCATGAAGAATCAACGCGACGTCGAAGGCCTTCGTGGCCAGGCCGCTGGGCCGGTCGCCGGTGAGCATGTAGAGGAAGTTCGCCGCGTGACCCAGCACCGGATCTGGCGCAATCGGACCTCCTCCCCCGTTCATTCTGCCCATCGTCGCGACGAGCGAGCTCGTCTGCGACGTGAGCCGCACCGCCTTGCGGTAGTTCGCCTGGGGTGAATGGTCGGCAGCGTCCGGATCGTGATGCGCGAGGATGGAAGTCAGCGTGCGAAGCGCGTCCATGCTGTCGCCAGGCGGCAGCATGCGCATGGCTCGAATCACCGCTTCTGGCAAGGGTCGCGCGGCCACCAGCTGCGACTGCAGGTCGCCCAGCTCCGCTCGGTTCGGCAGCCGACGATGCCACAGCAGAAAGCAGACCTCTTCGAAGGTCGCCTGGCGCGCGAGTTCGTGTATATCGTGTCCGCAGTAGGCCAACACGCCGCGGTCGCCATCCAGGTAACAGATTGCGGAGGTCGTCGCGACGGTATCTTCGAGTCCGGCCTTTGGCTTGGCGTCCGCTGTGCTCATGGCGGAGATGATAGCAAGGTCACAAAGATCGGGCAGGCCGGGAGGGTCGGGTCGGTCAGGTTGGTCGGGTCGGTCGGGTCGGTCGGACACAAGTCAGGTGGGTCTGGTAGGTCAGGACCGTCGGGTCGGGGTTGGTCGACGAGTCCTCCCCTATAATCTATGCAACGCCCAAATGCCCATGAGATCCCTTCGAATGTGGTCAGCCACGCTGGCGATGTGCGCGCTTTTGGCTGTCGTAATTGCTGCTGCGAACGACGACAAACGGACCATTGCGGAGAAGGTCTACTCCGCCGCCCAGGCCGATCGCGGTGAAGCGCGCTTCAAAACCTCGTGTAGTTCATGCCATACGCCCTCGTCTTTCTCGGGCGGGGCATTCGCGGATCGCTGGAGTGGCCAGACGATGGCCGAACCGTTCGATTTCGTGTCGAACACCATGCCAGAAAACGATCCTGGGAGCCTGAAGGCTGAGGAGTATGTCAGCGTTCTGGCGTTTTTCCTTCGAGTCAACGGGTATCCAGCCGGCGACGCAGACCTGCCCACCGATTCCGCGTCGCTCAAGCAGATCACCATCGACACGAAGTAGCCACCGTGCTCGCTCCGTGCGAATCGCCTTTCGCTCTCCGGGCTCGCCAACGATGCCGTCTCTTGCTCACGCGGCGCGCCTCGGTGTCAAATCAGTCCTGACCTTCCCGACCGACCTGACCGACCTGACCTACTCCCGCGTTCACCTGTTCTACCGAGCGGCTGCCCGTAGTCACCATGCCAGAATGAGGGCGTGACAACACCGGCGGCGCACACCGACAGCCGACTCTCCGGGTGGGGCCGCGCTCCAGTCGTGCCGGGCTACCAGATCAGGTCCGAGGATCTGCTGGCAATCACAGGCGACGTCCCGCTGACGCGGGGGTTGGGCAGGGCCTACGGCGACGCCGCGCTGCCTGCGCCGGGCGACCTGCGCATCGCCGGCAGCACGCTCGCCGACCGGATTCTCGGCTTCAACGCTGACACGGGCGAGATCACGGCTGAAGCCGGCCTGTCGCTCGACGAACTGTATCGGGCGCTGCTGCCACGAGGCTGGTTCACGCCGGTCACTCCGGGCACACGCTTCGTCACGCTCGGCGGCATGGTGGCAGCCGATGTCCACGGTGGGAATCATCACGTCGATGGATGCTTTGGTCGGCACGTGCGCGCGTTACGGATGCGCGTGGCCGACGGGCGTGTCGTCAGCTGTTCGCGCACCGAGCACACCGACTTGTTCTTCGCCACCATCGGCGGCATGGGTCTGACGGGGCACATTCTCGACGTCAGTTTCCGTATGGTGCGCGTCCCGTCGCCGTGGATCTTTCAAGAAACCCAGCGCGTGTCCAACATCGACGCGTTCATGGACGCGCTCACAACGTCGGCCAGTACGTGGCCCATGACGAAGGGGTGGATCGACTGTCTGTCGAAGGGTCCGTCGATGGGACGCGGCGTGTTGTTCCGCGGGCGATGGGCCGAGCCGGGCGAGTCCGCAGGGAGGGGATTTCCCACTCTGAATGCGCCCGTCCCTGTGCCGTTCACGTTTCCACACGGCGTGATCGGCGTCCGCTTCGATCGTGCCTTCAACGCGAGCTACTATCGACTGCCGCGCCCGCGTTCCAGCGTGGTGCATCCGAAGGAATTCTTCTACCCGCTCGACGGAGTCGGAGACTGGCATCGCATCTACGGGCCGCGCGGATTCACTCAGTATCAGTGCGTCTTGCCAGCATCGGGTGGTCACGACGCTGCGCGCCGGTTCCTGAACGTGGTCACGCGAGGTGGCGGGGCATCGTTCCTGTGTGTCATCAAAGACTGCGGACCCGAGGGTGAGGGGCTGCTCTCGTTCCCACAGGCGGGCATTTCGATTGCGATCGATCTGGCCATGACTGACGACACGCAGGCGCTGGTCGATCAGATGAACGAATGCGTCATTGCCGAAGGCGGACGGATCTACCTGGCGAAGGACGCGCTGACCAGGCCGGAGCACTTCCGCGCCATGGAGTCGCGTCTCGACGCGTTCCTGCGGGTTCGTCGGGCCTGGGATCCAGAGGGACATATCAGAAGCGCGCAGTCGGTCCGACTCTTTGGGTGGTGATCTGGTGGCGTTGAACGTGGTGGTCCTCGGCGGAACGAAAGGAATGGGACGGGCGGTGGCTCGTCGTCTCGCTGCGCGCGGCGACCGCGTGCATCTGCTCGGTCGCGACCCGGCAGAACTCGCACGGTGCGCCGCAGATCTCGCAGCACGAATGCCGATACCGTCACCGGTCAGCTACTCCGTCTGCGACTTGGAGCGTCCCGACTCGTTTCCGTCAACGGTGGCTGAGGCCTCGACAGCGCTCGGCGGATTCGACACCGTCGTGATTACGGCGGCGCTGTTTGCCACGCAGGCGCGGCTCGAAACGGACCGCGCGTTCACGCAGCGTCTGCTGACTGTCAACTTCGCGCACACGATCCTGCTCTGCGAGCACTTCAGGGAGTACCTGCTCGGGCGCGGCGGCGGCACGCTCTGCGTGTTCAGCTCTGTTGCGGGAGACCGAGCGCGGAAACCGATCGTGCTCTACGGAGCGAGCAAGGCTGGGCTGTCCGCCTACCTTGAAGGACTGGACCACAAGTTCCGAAACGCAGGCCTTCGAACGGTCTGCGTGAAACCCGGATTTGTGCGAACGGCAATGACCGAGGGGTTGCCCGAACCGCCCTTCGCGACAGATCCCGACAGCGTCGCGGCGACCGTTGTTCGCGCGATCGACCGGGGAACACCTGTCGTCTACGCTCCGCCGATCTGGGCGCTGGTGATGCTGGTCATTCGGTGGCTACCGCGCTCTGTGATGCGGCGTCTGGGGTTCTGAAAAAGCGCTACCACGGAAAACACGGAGGCAGAACACAGAGGTCACTGCTTCCTATGGGGACGTGCACTCCGATTTGATTCCCGTGTTCTCCGTTCGTCGTCCGTGCTCTCCGTGT
>JBEBGB010001290.1:0-1127 GCA_040081675.1 Vicinamibacterales bacterium | reverse complement strand
GACGAATCGCCCACGTGGCTGCAGGATCGCGAACGCTTGATCGACTACAGCGATCGCGGCCTTCACCTGACGACGGTCGATTCAAAGGCCATCCTGCAGGCCTACTACAGCCAGCCGGCCAAGTATTCCTACTACAACGGCTGCTCGACCGGCGGCAAGCAGGGGCTCATGGAGGCGCAGCGCTACCCGGCCGACTTCAACGGCATCCTCGCGGGTCACGCCGCGAACTACTGGACGCACCAGATGGCCAGCGAGGTCTGGAACGGCGTCGTCACAAGCTCACCAGAGACGAACCTGCCGAAGGAGAAGTTGCAGCTGCTCCAGGATCGCGCCGTCGCGGCCTGCGACGCGCTCGACGGCGCCAAAGACGGCCTGGTGAGCGATCCCATGCGCTGCCGCTTCGATCCGGGCACGGTGCAGTGCGCCGGCGCTGACGGCCCGAACTGTCTGACGCCGAAACAGGTGGAAGCCGTCCGGAACATCTATAGCGGTCCGAAGAATCCGCTGACCGGCAAACCTATCTATGCCGGCATGTATCCCGGCGGCGAGATGGGCTGGGCGAATGGTGTCGTCATCAATCGCACGACGACCTCTGGCGTGAGCTCGCAGGACTTCTGGAGTTACGCAGCGTTCAAGAACCCCAATTGGCAGTTCCGCACGTTCGACTTTGCCCGCGACATCGAAGCGGCCAGCAAGAATCTCGCGGCCATCACGAATGCGACCGATCCGAACCTCGAGGAGTTCAGACGGCTGGGCGGCAAGTTGGTGTACTACCACGGCGCGGCCGATCCGCTGATTCCGGCGCAGAACGGTGTGAACTACTTCGAATCCGTTGTCGCCGCGCAGAAGGGCCTGGAGAAGACCCAGAGCTTCTACCGCGCGTTCCTGGTGCCTGGCCTCTATCACTGTGCGGGCGGACCTGGTCCGACGGCGTTCGGCACCTCCGGGCCGGCCCCGGAATCGCAGCGTGACGCAGACCACGACATCCTCCGCGCGCTGCAGCGATGGGTCGAGACCGGAACAGCACCCGCCAAGGTGATCGCGACCAAGTACACGGATGGCGATCCGGCCAAGGGTGTCGTGTTTCAGCGTCCCCTGTGTCCGTACCCGCAAGTCGCGATGTATCG